>JAQGMN010000049.1 GCA_028292345.1 Polaromonas sp.
ACTCGGCGGCGATCATGCCGGCGGCGCCGGCCTTGTTCTCCACCAGCACCGTGGTGTTCCACATCGTCGAGAGCTTTTGCGCAATCACGCGCGCCAGGATGTCGGTGCCGCCGCCCGGCGCAAAGCCAACGATGATGCGGATCGGCTGCGTGGGCAAGGCCTGCGCCCACAGCATGGGGGCGGCCAGGGTGGCGGCTGCGGCGCCGGTGGCGCGGATGAAGGTTCTGCGATGCATGGTTTGTCTCCTTGAATTTTCAATGAAATATGCCCTTGGCGCATTACCATTGGGCACAAGCAGCTATTACTTTGATAGCATTTTATTTTTCGTGAATGACCTGGATCAAGCCGGCTTGCGCTCGGGCACGACGGCGGCATGGCTCGAAAAATAGTCCATCGCGGCCTGCACGCCCGAGCCGGCCAGCTTCACGCCCGCCAGCTTCAGGCCCATTTCGCAGCCGCCCAGGGCGGCGATCAGCGTCAGGTCGTTGCAATCGCCCAGGTGGCCGATGCGGAACATCTTTCCCCTGACCTTGCCCAGTCCGGTGCCCAGCGAGCAGTCGAACCGCTCGTAGATGATCTTGCGCACCGCGTCGGCGTCGATGCCGTCGGGCACCATCACGCCGGTCAGCACCGGTGAATACACCGCCGGGTCGGCGCACTGGATCTGCAGGCCCCAGGCCCGGACGGCGGCGCGAACGCCTTCGGCCCAGCGCTGGTGGCGCGCGAATACCGCCTCCAGCCCGTGCGCGAGCAGCATGTCGCAGGCTTCGCTCAGCGCGTACAGCAGGTTGGTGTTCGGCGTGGACGGCCAGTAGCCGGCCCGGTTCATCTCGATGATCTCGTCCCAGGCCCAGAAGGCCTTGGGCAGCGTGGCGGTCTTGCTCGCTTCCAGCGCCTTGCTGGAGACGGCGTTGAAGCTGATGCCGGGCGGCAGCATCAGCCCTTTTTGCGAGCCGCTGATGGTCACGTCCACGCCCCATTCGTCGTGCCGGTAGTCGGCCGAGGCTAGGCCCGAAATCGTGTCCACCAGCAGCAGCGCCGGGTGCTTGGCGGCATCCATCGCCTTGCGCACCGCCGCAATGTTGCTGGTCACGCCGGTCGAGGTTTCGTTGTGCACCACGCACACCGCCTTGATGGCGTGCTTGTCATCGGCCTTCAGCCGCGCCTCGATCTGCGCCGCATCCACGCCGTGGCGCCACACTTCGGCGCCCGGGTGGCGCATGACCTCGGTTTTCAGCCCCAGCCGGTCGGCCAGCTTTTGCCACAGCGCGGCAAAGTGGCCGGTCTCGTACATCAGCACCTGGTCGCCCGGGCTCAGGGTGTTGCTAAGGGCCGCTTCCCAGGCGCCGGTGCCCGAGGCCGGGTAGATGATGACCGGCTGGCGGGTCTGGAAGATTTTCTTCACATCGGCCAGCACCTTCAGCCCGAGCGCGGCAAACTCCGGCCCGCGGTGGTCGATGGTGGGCAGGCTCATGGCCCGCAGGATGCGGTCGGGCACCGGCGACGGGCCGGGAATCTGCAGGAAATGCCGGCCGGTGGGATGAAAGTCAAGTGTCAACATGTCGCAATCGCTCCTGAAGTAAGTCGCCATTTTTTGCATACAAAATTCATTTGTCAACAAAAAACAATGCAACATAGGGTTAACAATGGGTTTGACAGCACCATGTTTTGCATACAAAATTTAGGGATGACTGCCGAAATCATTCCCATCCCCCGGGCCGCCCTGCATGAGCAGGTGGCGAACCGCCTGCGCCAGATGCTGGTCGAGAATCGCATCGCGCCCGGCGCCAAGCTCAATGAGCGCGAACTGAGCGAAGTGCTCAACGTCTCGCGCACGCCGCTGCGCGAAGCCATCAAGATGCTGGCCGCCGAGGGCCTGGTCGAGCTGCTGCCCAACCGGGGCGCGATTGCGGCCCTACTGAGCGAAGCCGATGTGCTCAACACCTTCGAGGTCATGGCCGGGCTGGAAGCGCAGTCGGGCGAGCTGGCAGCCCGGCGCATCACCGATGCGGAGCTCAACGAGATCCGGGCCATGCACTTTGAAATGCTGGCCGCCTACACGCGCCGCGACCTGCCGGCGTATTACCGGCTGAACTCGGCGATCCACAGCGCCATCAACGCCGCCGCCAAGAACCCGGTGCTCGTCGCCACCTACAACCAGGTCAATGCGCGGCTGCAGGCGCTGCGCTTTCGCTCCAACCAGAACGAGGACAAATGGCGCGAGGCCGTCAGGGAGCATGAACAGATGGTGGCCGCACTCACCGCCCGCGACCCGGCAGCCATGCGCGCCGTCATGTCCGAACACCTGGCGCACAAGCTCGACACCGTGATCCAGCAGCTGCGTGATGCCGCGGCCGCCAGCCGTCCCCCTTCAAAAGCCTGAAAAGCCCGAACCATGAACGCACCCCTTCCGCTCAAGATCACCCGGCAGGCCGCTGCCCATGCGTATGACGACGTGGCCCGTGTCAGCAACGAAGTCGCCGGCCGGCTGGCGGCCCGGCTGGCGGCCGAAACGCAGGGCGAGGTGCTGTTCTCCGGCGGCGACCGAGGCCGCTATGCGACCGATGCCTCGATCTACCAGGTCATGCCGGTCGGCGTGTTCGTGCCGCGCAATGCGGCCGATGTGAAGATCGCGCTGGACATCTCCAGGGACCTGCAGGTGCCCATCGTCCCGCGCGGTGGCGGCACCAGCCAGTGCGGCCAGACAGCCGGCGCCGGGCTGGTCATCGACTATTCCAAGCATGTGCGCAACATCCTGGCGGTCGATGCCGAGGCGCGCACCGCCGAGGTCGAGCCCGGCATCGTGCTCGACCACCTCAACGCCGCGCTGAAACCCCACGGCCTGTGGTATCCGGTCGATGTATCGACCAGCGCGCAGGCCACGCTGGGCGGCATGGCGGGCAACAACTCGTGCGGGAGCCGCTCAATCGCCTACGGCAACATGGTGCATAACGTGCTGGGCGCGACTGCCTGGCGCTCGGACGGCAGCCTGCTGGAGCTGGGCCGCTACGACCTGGCCGGCGGTGCGGCGCGCCAGCTGGGCGACCATGTCAAGGCGCTGTCCGATGCGCTGCGCCCCGAGCTGCAGGCGCACTGGCCCAAGGTGCTGCGCCGGGTGGCGGGCTACAACCTGGACATCTTCAACAACCAGAACGAAAAGCCCTACACCACCGACGGCTCGGTCAACCTGTCGCACCTGCTGATCGGCAGCGAAGGCACGCTGGCGCTGACCCAATCGCTGAAATTGCGCCTGTCGGAACTGCCGCGCACCAAGGTGCTCGGCGTGGTGAACTTTCCGACCTTCTACCAGGCCATGGACTCGGCCCAGCACATCGTCCGGCTCGGCGACGGCACGCTCACGGCGGTCGAGCTGGTGGACCGCACCATGATCGAGCTGTCGCTGCAGAACCCGGCCTTTGCCCCCACGGTGCGCACCGCGCTGATCGGCCGGCCCGATGCCATTTTGCTGGTCGAGTTTTCCGGGAATTCCAAGGCCGAACTCACGCCCAAGATCAGGCAACTCGTCGAGCTGATGGGCGAACTCGGCCTGCCCGGCTCGGTGGTCGAGATGGTGGACGACGCGCCGCAGAAAAACCTCTGGGACGTGCGCAAGGCGGGCCTGAACATCATGATGAGCCTCAAGGGCGACGGCAAGCCGGTCAGCTTCATCGAGGACTGCGCCGTGCCCTTGGCGCACCTGGCCGAATACACCGACGCGCTGACCAACGTGTTCCGAAAATACGGCAGCAAGGGCACCTGGTACGCCCATGCGTCGGTCGGCACGCTGCATGTGCGGCCCATCCTGGACATGCGCCGCGAAGGCGCGGCCAAGATGCGTGCGATTGCCGAGGAAGCCTCGGAACTGGTGCGCCACTACAAGGGCGCCTACAGCGGCGAGCATGGCGACGGCCTGTGCCGGGGCGAATGGATCGGCTGGCAGTTCGGCCCGAAGATCAACGACGCCTTTGCGCAGATCAAGAACTACCTCGACCCGCTGAACCTGCTAAGCCCCGGCCGCATCGTCAACCCGCCGAAGATGGACGACACGCGGCTGATGCGCTTTCCGCCGAGCTACCAGGTCATTCCGATCAAGACCGCGCTCGACTGGCGTGCCTGGGATGTGCAGAACGACCCGGTCACCGAGCAGACCAGCGCGCCGGGCACCGGCGGCGACCCGGCGCAGGGATTCGCCAAGGCGGTCGAGATGTGCAACAACAACGGCCACTGCCGCAAGTTCGACGCGGGCACCATGTGCCCGAGCTACCGCGTGACCCGCGATGAAAAGCACCTGACGCGCGGCCGCGCCAACACGCTGCGTCTGGCCTTGTCGGGCCAGCTGCCGGGCCTGAAGGCCGAGGACGCCCTTGCCAGCGACGCGGTGAAGGACGCGCTGGACCTGTGCGTCGGCTGCAAGGGCTGCAAGCGCGACTGCCCGACCGGCGTGGACATGGCCAAGATGAAGGTCGAGTTCCTGCACCACTACAAGGGCAGGCACGGCTACACGCTCAAAGACAAGTTGGTCGCCCACCTGCCCGACTACGCCCCCTGGGCGAGCCGGCTGGCGCCGCTGCTCAACCTGCGCGACCGCATTCCCGGCCTGGCCCTGCTCAGCGAAAAAATGATGGGCCTGTCGGCCCGGCGCACGCTGCCGCAGTGGAAGACCCGCACCTTCTTCAATTCGGGCGCCGTCAGCGCCAGCCGCGAGGAAGTGCTGGCGTCCAGCCGGCCTGTGGTGCTGTTCGTCGATACCTTCAACGGCTACTTCGAGTCCGGCAATGCCAGTTCGGCATTGAAAGTGCTGCAGGCGGCCGGCTACACGGTGCATGTAGCTACCAAAAAAGTAGCAGACGGCAAAAACCTGTGCTGCGGCCGAACCTTTTTGGCCAGCGGCATGGTGGGCCAGGCCAAGGAAAAGGCCGGCGAACTGGTC
>JAQGMN010000116.1 GCA_028292345.1 Polaromonas sp.
CATGGCTTGCGGCAACTGGTTGGCAGGGCCGTAAGCCACAGCACTGGCGGCCAGCAGCGGCCAGTTGTTGGCAAGCAGCGGTTCGTCGGGTTGTTCCCAGCCCACCTGTGTCGAGCCTTTCGGTCCGCTGTGCCCCAATTGAAGGCCAATTTTTGCGCCTTCGCCTGAAGCATGAACAAACTTGACGATACGTGCCAACGCGCTGGACTGTTCGTCGTTCCAGAGGCCGGGGCAAGCCGGCGTGATGCGCCCTTCGGGTGTGGGCGAGGTCATCTCGACAAACACCAGCGCCGCACCCCCCAGCGCCCGCGCGCCTAAATGCACCAAATGAAAGTCCTGCACCACGCCGTCAACCGCGCTGTAAGTTGCCATGGGCGAGACAACGATGCGGTTTTTCAGCGTGATTTCGCGGGTTTTCAGCGGCAGCAGCATGGGAGGTGCTGGAGTTGCTGTTGAAGCTGCCGCCAGCGGCGCGGTGCTGCCATTCGCTGAGTTTGAAGTCTGGGCCTGGGCTAGCCATTGCTCATAGTTTCGAAGCCAGCCGGCATCGCGCACCCGCAGGTTCTCATGGCTGATGCGCTGCGACCGCGTCATCATCGAGTAAAAGAACTGCTCGGCTTCGAAGGCGCTGTAGCGGTCAACGTTTTCAAACCATTCGGTCGAGTTGCGCGCTGCGTTCTGTATCTTGAGCACCTCGACCGAGCGCAGCGCCTCATAGGCCTGCAATGCTTCATGCGGCGTGATGTGCTGCGCAAAACAGCGTGTCATCTCGATAGCGTCTTCAAGCGCCAGCTTGGTGCCGCTGCCGATCGAGAAATGTGCGGTATGTGCGGCGTCGCCCATCAACACGATAGGCACGTTTTTGCCATCTATCGCCTCCTGGTGCACCCAGCGCTCGCACACGACACGCGGAAAGCGAATCCAGATCGCCGAGCCGCGCACATGGGTGGCATTGTTCATCAGCGTATGGCCATCGAGGTACGCGGCAAACAGGCGCTCGCAAAAGGCGATGCCGTCCTCCTGGCGCATCTGGTCCAGGCCGTGCGCCTTCCACACCGCCTCGGGCGTTTCGACAATAAAGGTCGAGGTGCTGTCGTCAAACTGGTAGGCATGTGCAGCAAACCAGCCATGCTCGGTCTGCTCGAAGGCAAACGTGAAGGCGTCAAACGTCTTCTTGGTGCCCAGCCACACAAAGCGGCAGGCACGCAGTTCAACATCGGGCTTGAAGGTTTGCGCGTAGCGGCTGCGGATGCGGCTGTTCAGGCCGTCAGAGGCAATCACCAAATCAGCGCCGTATTGCCGCGCCACCGCCTGGTCGTCGGCTACGTCGGTCTCAAATTTCAGCTCGACACCCAATTCGAGACAACGCTCCTGCAGGATGTTGAGCAGCCGCTTGCGGCCGATACCGCAAAACCCGTGGCCACCCGAGCGCACCGAGCGGCCCTTGAAGAACATCTCGACATCGTCCCAGTGGTTGAAGGCGTCGCCGATCAGTTTCGCACTCGCCGGGTCGGCGGCCTGCAGGTTGGCCAGCGTCTGGTCCGACAGCACCACGCCCCAGCCGAAGGTGTCGAAAGGGCGGTTGCGCTCGACCACCGTGACCTGGGCGGACGGGTCCTGCTGCTTCATCAGCAGGGCGAAATACAAACCGGCGGGGCCGCCGCCCAGGCAAAGGATGTGCATGAAATGCGTGCTCGGTGGATTGATCTTGCTTTAATTATTTAAGGTTAAAGTAATTTCGTCAAGCGGGTTTACGGCGAGCCGCGCCAGGCTTGCGCATCCGGGAAGCAGCCAAGGGGGAAAAGAGGGGCGCCCGGGAGCGGAGGCGCCCGGCCTGTCAGGGCGCCTGGAAACCGTCCGCCCGGTAGGTCAGCACCAGCGTGTCGCGCACGCCGCCCTGCCGGTCCTGGCTGTCGGCCGGGAAGATGGGCGTGGTTTCGTGGATCACCCGCTCGTCGTCCATCAGCAGCGCCGTCATCGGCGCCTGCATCAGAAAGCGCATGCCGTGGGGGCCGTGGGCATCGAAGACGCGGGTCTCGCCGCCCTTGACGCCGCGCCGCGCCACGAGCAGCACGACGACAAAATCCACCCCGTCGCGGTGCGCGCCCTCGGGCGTCGGCCGGCCCACGCCCTCGGTGGTGTCGATGCGGAACTGGTGCGCCTCGATGTGCCAGCGCGGCACGGCCCGGACCTCTGCAAACAGCCGGCCCAGGCTGGCCAGCAGTTCGCGCCAGGCCGGCGCCTCGGCCACGGCCGGCTCGACCGGATCGAACCAGCGCTCGAAGCCGCCATGCAGCGCGTTGTAGTCGGTCGGCTGCCAGTGCGCCCGGTGCGGCGTCTGCGCCAGCGCGTCATCGGCCAGGTCCTGGACGAAGCAGGCATGGCGGCGGCGCCGGTAGTGGCCGCCATCCTTCAGGTGCGCGTCGGGCGGCAGCCGGTCCCAGGAGGCGGCCAGTGCATCCCAGCCGGGCTGCCAGGACGGCGCCTCCAGCTTCAGGCTGGCGGGTAAATCGGCCGGCAGCAGCAGGCTCAGCCCGTCCTGGCGCAGGGCCTGGTCGGCGGGTTTTTGAACGGTGACAATATTGAACATGTCCGCTATTTTGCGCGATGCCCGGCTGCCTGCCGGGCGCCAGCCGCCCCATGAAATGGCAAGCACCTACATACAGGCCTGTCAAAGCTGCGGATAATCACGCCAGTGTTTCAACCTGAGGAGGCGCATTCGATGCTGTACAGATTCAAGTCAAAAAATATGGGCGATGTGATCATGCTGGAGCCCAATGGCCGGCAGATGCTGGAAATCATCGGCAAGCCGCCCGGCCCGCGCGGCATCATCCTGCCCGAGCAGATGCCGGCCGCCATCCAGGCGCTGGAGGCGGCGATCAAGCTTGAAGAGTCGAACAAGGACAAGGACGGCGAAGGCCTGCCCGAAGGCGTCGGCCTGCACCAGCGCGCCAAGCCTTTCCTCGACATGCTGCGCTGGAACATCCAGGCGGGCCAGGAAGTGGTCTGGGGCGTGTAGCCCGCCCCGACCGCCAGCTGCGCTGAACTGAAAAAGCCCCGGCAACGGGGCTTTTGTGTTTTCTGCGCCAGGCCTGAAGGCGCGCTCAATCCACCTTGGCCCCGGAGGTTTTCACCACCTGCGCCCATTTCCTGTGCTCTGCATCAATGAAGGCCTTGAACTGCTCGGGCGTGTTGCCGCCCGGAATGGCGCCCTGCGCCAGCAGCTTTTCCTTGATGGCCGGCGTGCCCAGCGATTTGGCCGCTTCCTGCTGGATGCGGCCGATGATGTCGGCCGGCGTGCCGGCGGGCGCCAGCAGGCCGAACCAGGAGCTGGCCTCGAAACCCTTGAGCGCCGCACCGCCGGCTTCCTCGACCGTTGGCACGTCGGGCAGCGCGGCCGAGCGCTGCGCGCTGGTCACGGCCAGCGCCTTGAGCTTGCCCGACTTGATCAGCTGCATCGATGACGGCAGGTTGTCGAACATCACGTCCATGTCGCCGCCCGCCAGCGACATCAGCGCCGGGCCCGAGCCGCCATAGGGGAAATGGATCATGTAGGTGCCGCTCATGGTCTTGAACAGCTCGCCGGCCATGTGGATCGAGGTGCCGTTGCCGCTGGACGCCATGTTCAGCTTGCCCGGGCTGGCCTTGGCCACGCGGATGAAGTCGGCCACGTTGTTGATGCCGGCCGCCTTCGCCTTGTCGGCATTGACGACCATGACATTGGGCACGCCGGCCACCAGCGTGATCGGCGCAAAGTCCTTTTGCGGATCAAACGCCATCCGGCTGTAAAGCGCCTTGTTGATGCCGTGCGTGCCGACGGTTCCCATCAGCAGCGTGTAGCCGTCGGGCGCCGACTTGGCCACCGCGTCGGCACCGATGTTGCCGCCCGCGCCGGCGCGGTTTTCCACCACGAAGGACTGGCCGAAGGCCTTTTGCAACTCCGGCGCCATCGCGCGGGCCAGGATGTCGGTGGTGCCGCCAGGCGCGAACGGCACCACGATCTTGACCGGGCGCGCCGGCCATGTGCCTTGGGCCATGGCGGGAGTTGCTATTAAAGTAATAGCTGCTAACGCACCTTGTATAAGCGCTGAGCGGCGATTTGGCTTGAAAATTTGCATCAACAGGGTCTCCGTTTGTGTTGTGTGTCAACCTTAGCCGCGCGCAGTCGGCCTTTCAACAGGGTTAATCCGTGCATGAAAAAAGCCGCCAGGCGTTCGCCGGGCGGCTTGGCGCAACGCGCGGCGCGTATCAGTCGGCGAACTTGCCGCCGGCTTCAATCACCGGCTTGAGCTTGTTGATCTCGGAGGTCACGAAGGCCTTGTGCGCGGCGGGCTCGACACGGTTGTCGGCCACCACCACGGCGCCCAGGCCTTCCTGCTTCTTGATGAAGTCGGGGTCCTTCAGGGCCTTTTTCAGGGCGGTATTGATCTGAGCCAGCACGGCAGGCGGCGTGCCCTTGGGGGCGTACAGGCCGTGCCAGATCGTCAGGTCAAAGCCCTTCAGGCCCATCTGCTGCAGCGTCGGCAGGTCCTTCAGGAGCTTGTTGCCGGTCAGCGGCTTGGCCGTCGTGACCGCATAGGCCTTGACGCGGCCGGCCTCGATCTGGCCGGTGGTGTTGGTGGTCTGGTCGCACATCATGTCCACCTGGCCGCCGACCAGCGCATTCATCGCCGGCGCGGTGCCGCCAAAGGGAATGGTCGTCATGGCCTCTTTCGCATTGATGGCCGACTGCCACATCAGGCCGCACAGGTGGGAAGCCGAGCCCAGCCCGGCATGGGCGATGTTGAGCTTGCCGGCATTGACGCGGATGTAGTTTTCCAGGTCGCGGTAGGTGTTGGCCTCGAGCTGGGGCTTGCCGATCAGCGTCATCGGCACTTCGTTGATCATTCCGAGGTATTCAAAGTCTTCCAGCGGCTTGTACTGCAGCTTGCGGTACAGGCCGGGCGCGGCCGCCATGCCGATGTGGTGCAGCAGCAGCGTGTGGCCGTCGGGCGAAGCCTTGGCGACCTTGTTGGCGCCGATGGTGCCGCCGGCGCCGTTCACGTTTTCAACCACGAAGTTGGCGCCGCCGCCCATGGACTTGCGCATCGCTTCGGCCAGGTCGCGCGCCACGCGGTCAGTCGGGCCGCCTGCGGCAAAAGGCACGACGAAGGTGACGGGCTTGGAGCCTGGAAAGGTCTGGGCGCCAGCCGAGAAAGCCGAAAAGAGGGTGGCCGCAGCAGCGGCGATAACTAACAGGCGTTTCATGAACGTCTCCTTTTATTTGAAATAAACCGCACCAGTTTAAAAGGGCGCCGGGCTTCGCGCATGGCGGGAACTACTTAGGGACATTCCCTTCTTTGGCACGCGCTTACCGGTAGCTGCGCGCGTCCTCGATGACCTTGCCGTCGTTGGGCAGGCTGCCGGGCGCCAGCAACTGCACGGCGCCGCGCAGCTTGGTGACATCGCGAATCGCGTCGCTGATGCGCTGGTCCAGCCCTGCCGGCGAGGACCGGGTTTCGACCTGCAGCGCCATGCTGTCGTTCGCCATTTCGCCGCTGACGACCAGCCGGGCCTTGATGACTTCGGGAAAGCGCCGCGCAATCTCGGCGACCTGCGCCGGATGCACGAACATGCCGCGCACCTTGGTGGTCTGGTCGGCCCGGCCCATCCAGCCCTTGATGCGGGTGTTGGTGCGGCCGGTCGGGCAGGCGCCGGGCAGCACGGCCGACAGGTCGCCGGTGCCGAAGCGGATCAGGGGATAGTCGGGATTGAGCGTGGTCACGACCAGTTCGCCCACTTCCCCTTCGGCCACCGGGTCGCCGGTGCCGGGGCGCACGATCTCGACGATCAC
>JAQGMN010000129.1 GCA_028292345.1 Polaromonas sp.
AACAGGAGCTTCCCATGCTGGACCGCACCGCCACCACGTTTTCGCATGTCAAACCTGGCGACACGCCTTTTTTGCCGGGCGGCCTGCGTGATTTCTTCCTCTACCGCGACCTGGGCATTGCCGAAGCGACCACGGCCGGGTGATTGCGCACCTGGTAAAGGCCAATGCCGCACCAGAAGGCGGCACGGGCTGGCACCGGCATGAGGCGGATTTCCAGATCGTGATCATGATGAAAGGCTGGGCGCGCTTCATGTATGGCGACCAGGAAACGCGGGTCGAAGCGGGCGACGTGGTGCATCAGCGGCCCGGCATCAGCCACTTCCTGTTTGATTATTCGCCCGACATGGAATACCTTGAAATCGTCTCGCCGGCCGACTTCAAGTCAGTTGACGTGGCGCCGGTGTGCCCGGTTCCGGCGCCAACGCCGTGGCCAAGCTGAAGCGCCAGCCTGCCACTTCGCGCCCTGAAGCGCATTCGTTTTTGACCGCCAGAAGCTTTTTTCAGCATGAAACAGGCCTCCAGCGCACGGCCAGTTTGCGCAAGCAGCTTTGAATTGAGTAGCAATACACTGAAGCCTCTTGCGCGCAAGGTTGCCAGTCGGGGGAACGCTAGAACTCCGCGTCCAGCTCGTCGATATCCTCGGGCTCTTCCCTGGCCTCGGCAACCCATTCCTGCATGGCCGGCAATTCCATGATGCGCTTGCAGTAGGCGGCGCAGACCTTGTCGATGGCCACGTCGTAGGTCAAAAAGCGCGTGACGACCGGCGCGTACATGGCATCGGCCAGGCACGGCTTCTTGCCGAACAGGTAAGGGCCGCCGTAGGTCACCAGGCAGCCCTTCCAGATTTCCAGCACCCGGTCGATGTCGGCCTGCGCGCGCGACCAGACCTTGAACCCCGGGAAATGCGCCTTGAGGTTCATCGGCAACGACGAGCGCAGCGAGGCAAAGCCCGAGTGCATCTCGCCGCAGATGGCGCGGCAGTGCGAACGCGCCTTGATGTCGGGCGGCAGGAGCTGCGCATCGGGCCTGATTTCATGCAGGTATTCGCCGATGGCCAGCGTGTCCCAGACCTTCAGGCCGCGGTGCTCCAGCGAAGGCACGAGCATGCTCGACGACAGCAGCAGCATCTCGGCGCGCATGGCCGGATCGTCGAGCGGAATCACCTTTTCCGTGAACTCCAGCCCGGCCAGCCGAGCCATCAGCCAGCCGCGCAAGGACCAGGAACCATAGTTTTTACTGCTGATCGTGAGGACGGCCTGGGCCATGAAACGCTCCTTGAACAAAGGGTGGGCTGGATTTCTTTGCAAAGGTTGTGCCAGTTCCCGGGCGCAGACCGCCGGTCCATGCCCTGATCGCTCTGGCGCGCAAATTGCCTGTGGGGTCAGCACCTCTCAGGCAAAACAAGGACACCCCCATGCTTTACCAGACCTACCAGCTCCAGTCCGATCTGATGTCGCCATTTCGCCTGCTGGCCCAAAGCACCAGCGCCGCGATGTGGCTGAACCAGACCGAGGGCAGTTTTTTGCGCAAGTGGTCGGCCTCGATGGAGGTGTTCTCGCGCATGCGGCTGACCCATTCGCGGCCGGCCTACCACCTTGATTCGGTGAAGGTGGACGGCCAGGACGTGCCGGTCACCGAGGAGGTGGTCATGACCCTGCCTTTCGGGACGCTGCTGCGCTTCAGGAAGGAGGCGTCCATCGACCTGCCCTTGCAGCCGCCGGTGCTGCTGGTGGCGCCGCTGTCAGGCCACTTTGCCACGCTGCTGCGCGAAACCGCCCGCACGCTGCTGCAGGACCATGACGTGTACATCACCGACTGGCACAACGCGCGCGATGTGCCGCTGGCCGGCGGCGCCTTTGCGCTGGACGACTACATCGACCACATGATCCGCTTCATCCAGGCCATCGGTCCGGGAACGCATGTGATCGCCGTGTGCCAGCCGTGCGTGGCGGCGCTGGCGGCCACGGCCATCATGGCCGAGGACGACGACCCGGCCCAGCCGCGCAGCCTGACGCTGATGGCCGGCCCGGTGGACTGCCGGGTCAACCCGACGGGCGTCAACACGCTGGCTACCAGCAAGCCCATCGAATGGTTCGAGAAAAACCTGATTAGCCGCGTGCCGCTGCCGCACGCCGGCCACGGGCGCCGCGTGTACCCCGGCTTTGTCCAGCTCAGCGCGTTTCTGGGGATGAACCTGGAGCGCCACAAGAAGGCCTTCAAGGACCTGTACCGGCACCTGGTCGAGGGCGATGTGGAAAAGGCCGACGTGATCAGGCTGTTCTATGACGAATATCTGGCGGTGAACGACCTGCCGGCCGAGTTCTACCTGGAAACCGTCGAAAAGGTGTTCCAGACCTACGACCTGCCGCTGGGCAAGCTCCGCTACCGGGGGCGGCTGGTCAATCCCAAGGCCATTCGCCATACGGCGCTGATGACGGTCGAGGGCGAGCGCGACGACATCTGCGCCGTCGGCCAGACGGTGGCGGCGCAGGACCTGTGCCCGAACATTCCGCCGCACCGGCGCGTTCACCATGTGCAGACCGGCGTCGGGCATTACGGCGTGTTCAGCGGCCGCAAGTGGAACCAGCAGATCTATCCGCGCGTGCGGGACATGATCCACGCCAGCGCGGACTGACGGGAAACCTGAAAAACATCCGCGTGGTCGCGGCAGGCCCCGGCCTCAGTCGTGGTCGGCGCCCTCTTCGGCCGGCCAGTCGCGGATGTAGGCCTTGAGCATCTTGTTCTCGAAATTCTGGCTGTCCACCACGGCCTTGGCCACGTCGTAGAAGCTGATCACGCCCATCAGCATGCGCTGGCTCATCACCGGCATGTAGCGCGCATGGCGCTCCAGCATCATGCGGCGCACCTCGTCAATCTCGGTGTCGGGCGTGCAGGTCATCGGATGGTCGTCCATCGCCTTGCGCACCAGCGTGCGGCCGATTTCGCCGCCATTGTTCACGATGCAGACGATCACCTCGCGAAAGGTCAGCATGCCGACCAGGTCGCCATGCTCCATGACGACCAGCGAGCCGATGTCTTTCTCGGCCATGATCTCGGCGGCCTTGGCCAGCGGCTCGTCAGGCTGGACGGTGTAGAGCGTGTTGCCCTTGACGCGCAGGATGTCTGCTACCTTCATCGTTTTTCCTAGGTGGTCTGGCAGCAGCGCCTGCCAGCATGTGTTTCAGGTCCCCGCCGCGACGCGGTACGGGTATTCAGGGTGCAAATCGGCTTTGAATATAGCCCACAATGCCTTCGCCAAGGGTAAGGATTATCACGACGCGGCCGGCCCTTGATCCTGCCCTTTTGCCCCGCGGCCCGGACGCGGCCGCGTGCGGCTGAAAATCAGCTTTTTTGCACTGGAGACTTCATTCATGCCCGGTTATTCAGACCCTGGTTTCGACACCCTGGCGCTGCACGCAGGCGCAGCGCCCGACCCGGCCACCGGCGCGCGCGCCGTGCCGATCCACCTGACCACGTCCTTCGTCTTCGAGTCCAGCGACCATGCGGCCGCTTTGTTCAATTTGGAGCGCGCCGGCCATGTCTATTCGCGCATCAGCAACCCGACCAACGCGGTGCTGGAAGAACGCATTGCGGCACTCGAAGGCGGCATCGGCGCCATCGCCACGGCCAGCGGCCAGGCCGCGCTGCACCTGAGCATTGCCACGCTGATGGGCGCGGGTTCCCACATCGTCGCCAGCACCGCGCTGTACGGCGGCAGCCAGAACCTGCTGCACTACACGATGCGCCGCTTCGGCATCGAGACCACTTTCGTGAAACCGGGCGACATTGACGGCTGGCGGGCGGCGGTGCGGCCCAACACCAGGCTTTTTTTCGGCGAAACCGTCGGCAATCCAGGCCTGGAAGTGCTCGACATCGCAGCGGTGGCGTCCATCGCGCACGAGGCGCAGGTGCCGCTGCTGGTCGACTCGACGCTGACCTCGCCCTGGCTGATCAAGCCCTTCGAGCACGGTGCCGACCTGGTGGTCCACTCGGCCACCAAGTTCCTGAGCGGCCACGGCACGGTGATCGGCGGGCTGATGGTCGATGGTGGCAGCTTCGACTGGGACCGGTCCGGCAAGTTCGCCGAATTGACCGAGGCCTATGACGGCTTTCACAACATGGTGTTCAGCGAGGAAAGCACCGTCGGCGCGTTTTTGCTGCGCGCCCGGCGCGAGGGCTTGCGCGACTTTGGCGCCTGCATGAGCCCGCACACCGCCTGGGTGATCCTGCAGGGCATCGAGACGCTGCCGCTGCGCATGGCGCGGCACATGGGCAACACGGAAAAAGTCGTCGATTTTCTGGCCCGCCATGCCTTTGTGTCGCGGGTCGGCCACCCTTTGCTTGAATCCCACGCCAGCCACGCGCTGGCCCAGAAACTGCTCCCGCGCGGCGCCGGCTCGGTGTTCAGCTTCGACCTGAAAGGCAGCCGCGAACAGGGCAAGGCGTTTGTGGAAAGCCT
>JAQGMN010000021.1 GCA_028292345.1 Polaromonas sp.
TGGCAGCTCTGGCACTGCACCTCGCGCTTTTGCCCTCCGGCCTCTCCCGCCGGGTTGCCCCAGCCGCGCCCGCTGGCCGGATGGCTCAGGGCTTGCTGCAGGTCCTGCTCGACGACGCTGGCGCCAGGCGAAGTCGCCTGGCCCGGCGTCCAGGGCACCACCGTGCCGCAATAGGGGCAGGCCAGCGCCTTCCGGGCCGCGTTCCACTGCAGGTCGGCGCCGCACTCGGGGCAGGGGTGCTTGCCCACGGTTGCGGCCTGGTCGATTTGCGCCATGTTGTTCTTTTTGTGTGTCAGCGTTGTCGGGCAGCCGCCGCGAAGGCGGCCGGTATCGGATGAACAGGCCCGGGTGTCAGCCGCGCAGGAATTCGTCCAGCGCGCTTTTCGCGATGCGCCAGGCGCTGCCGATCTTGCGCGCCTTCAGGTCGCCGGCATTGATGGACGCCATCACGTCCTCCACCGACACGGCCAGCATCTGCGCCGCCTGCTCGGGCGTCAGCACGTCCAGCCCGGCAGCAAGCGAGGCCGGCGGCGCGCTGGCGGCAGGCGCAGCCGCTGCTGGCGCCGTGGCGCCGCCCTGCATGCCGCGCACCATGTCCTGCGCCATGCCAAAGCCCATGGCCATCTGCGCGGGCAGCGTGGCGGCCGCGCCGGCTTCGCCGCCCTGGCCCAGGGCCAGGCCCATCTGGTACTTCACATAGTCGTTCAGGTTGCCGATCACGCCCATGCTGGAGCGCTTGTCGATGGCCTGCTCGACCTCGGGCGGCACCGAGACGTTTTCCAGCACGAAGCTGGTGATTTCCAGGCCGTACTTCTCGCGCATGGCCGGGTTGACCAGCGGCAGCAGCGCGTCGCCCAGTTCGGCATAGCGCTGCGCCACGTCCAGCGCCGGCACGCCGGCGCGCGCCAGCGCCTCGGTGAACACGCTGACGATGCGCGAGCGCATGGTGTCGGCAAACTCGTCAAGCCGGAAGTTCTGGTCGGTGCCGGCCACTTCCCGCAAAAACTTCGCCGCCTCGACGATGCGAAAGTCATACGTGCCAAAGGCCCGCAGCCGCACCACGCCGAAATCCTTGTCGCGCATCATCACCGGGTTGGCCGTGCCCCATTTGTTGCCGGTGAACAGGCGGGTGTTCAGGTAGTAGATGTCGCACTTGAACGGCGACTGAAAGCCGTATTTCCAGCCCAGGATGGTCGACAGCACCGGCACGTTCTCGGTGCTCAAGGTGTGCTTGCCCGGATTGAACAGGTCGGCATACTGGCCGGCGGCGACGAACTGCACCAGCTGCGACTCGCGCACGATGAGCTGCGCGCCGTTCTTGATCTCCTTGTCCTCGTCCGGCCAGCGGTAGGACAGCGTGTCGCGCGAGTCATCGGTCCATTCGATGACCTCGATCAGCTGGTTCTTGATGAGGTGGAGCAGGCTCATGGGGCGTCCTTGTCGGTCGGGTTGTGTCGGATTCCAGGCGAAATGGAACGGGTGGTGCCGGCGGCTTAAATCCACACCGGATCCGATGAGAAATTCGCCGGATTTTGCCGCCCGGCGAGCGCGGTTTTATTATGACCAATCGGCCCGCCGCCCGGTAGATGCATTCCTTCGATGGCATGCGGGCCATGCCCAGTTGCCATTTCCCGAGCATGAAAGAACCTTCCCATGACCCCTGAACAGCAAGAAGCCCTTTTGTCCATCGCCCTGTTTGCCGCCTTTGCCGACGGCACCAAGGCTGACGCCGAGCGCGAGGAAATCCGCCGCATCGCCGAGTCGCTGTCGACCGAAGCCAATGCGCCCAACCTGCCGCGCCTGTACCAGGACGTGCTGCTCAAGCGCATCCGGCTCGATTCGGCCGTGCAAAAGCTGGTGGATGCCAGCCACCGCCAGCTGGCCTATGAAATGGCGGTCTGCGTCTGCGATGCCGACGGCCAGCAGACCGATGCGGAGCGAACCTTCCTGGCCGACCTGCGGCAGCAGCTGGCCCTTAGCCCGGCGCAGACCCAGGCGTTTGACGCCCAGGCGGCGGCACTGGCTGAAATCGACCGTCCCGCCACCGCGCTTCCCGTGCCTGCGCCGTTGATTGCCGCCGTGCCGGCCATGGCCGATGAGGCCGAACTGGACCGCTCCATCCTGAACCATGCGCTGGTCAACGGCGCGCTCGAACTGCTGCCGCAGTCGTGGGCGTCGATGGCGATCATTCCGCTGCAGGTCAAGATGGTCTACGGCATCGGCAAGGCCCACGGCGTGACGCTCGACCAGGGGCATGTGAAGGAATTCATCGCGGCGGCGGGCGTCGGCCTGACCTCGCAGTACCTGGAGCAGATCGGCCGCAAGCTGCTGGGCGGCCTGCTGGGCAAGATGGCCGGCAGAACCATCGGCAAGGTCGGCAGCGCCGGCACCGGCATGGCGTTTTCGTTTGCCACCACCTATGCGCTGGGGCAACTGGCCAAGCGCTACTATGCCGGCGGCCGGGTCATGAACACCGCGCTGCTGCGCGAAACCTACCAGGGGCTGCTGGAGCCGGCCAAAAAAATGCAGGCCGACTATTTGCCGCAGATCCAGCAAAAGGCCGCCACGCTGGATGCCGGCCAAGTCATGGCGATGGTGCGCGGGGCCTAGAAACCCGTGCGTGCGGCTGGTTGCTGAAAAAGCCTTCTACGCTTCGGTCAGGACCGCGCTCAGCCGGGAGTGAAACAGGCGGATCTTGTAGGCCAGATGGTGGCTGACCGTTCCCCGGTAGCTCCGCGAGATGGCGCGAACGGCGCATTTGGACAGCCATTCCCGCCAGTTCCGGGTGGCCTGGCGGTCAAACCGGTCGCTCTCGTCGCAGAAGGCCTCGAATTGCGCATATTCGCGGCCCATGGCCGCCGCCATGCTTTTGAGCGTGCTGACTTCGGTGAAGAATTCCCTGTCGAATCCCCGTTTGTTCTCCAGCACCTGCCCGGCCCGGAAAAGGTAGGTCTGCGCCATTCGGGCGGACAGCAAAAAGCCGTAGTCGTTCATCGAGATGGTGGCAATCCGGTGCGTGCCTTCGGCAATGAAAAAGGCAATGTCGTCCAGCGGGTCGAGGGTTTTTTGCAATTGCATGGCAAGTGTCTCCGTACACCTTCAAGGTAGTCCCGGGGCCAGTTGCCGGCTATGCAGCGCCTGCTACTTCTTGCGTAGGAAAAGCCGCCTTTGCCTCGCCAGCCTTACCGCGCCCGGGTCCACACCAGCAAGAGGTTGTTGGCCGGCATGGCATGCCGGGCGGCCAGCTGCAGGCCGGCCCGCGCGGCTTCGCGTTCCACGTCTTCGCGGCGGCGCAGTCCCCAGGCGCCATCCTGCGCGCGCAGGCTCTGGTCGAACGCCAGGTTGCCATCGGACGTGGGAACGCCGTCCTCCAGGTAGGGGCCGTAGGTGATCAGCGCGCCGCCGGCCGCCAGGTGCCGCGCGCTGCCCTGCATCAGCGCGCCGCAGGTGGCCCACGGCGAAATGTGCAGCAGGTTGGCGCACACGATGGCGTCAAACTTCGCATCGTCGGGCAGCCAGGGCGCCGCCATCACATCGAGGCGCAAGGGCGGCCGGACATTCGCCAGGCCGTGCTGCGCCACCCGGGCGGCAATGCTGTCCAGCGCGGCGGGCTGCACGTCGGTGGGCTGCCAGGTCCAGCGCGGCAGGCCGGCCGCGAACCACACCACATGCTGGCCGGTGCCCGAGGCGATTTCCAGCGCGCTGCCAGCCTCGGGCAAGAGGTGGCGGAGCATTGCCAGGATGGGCTGCTTGTTGCGGTCGGCGGCGGGGCTGAAATCGGGTGGGAGCATGGTCTGGAGGGTTGAAACCCGGGTTCAGGGGTAAAAAGTGCCTTGTGCGCTTGATGGGCCTGCGCGGGTAGCTATCAAAAAAAGAGCATCTACCGTTTTGAAGCGGGTGTGTTGCAGCTCAGGCCGGCAGGAACAGCGCCGGGTCCACCATCGTGCGGTTCAGCATCACCCCCCAGTGCAGGTGCGGCCCGGTCACACGGCCGGTGGCGCCCACCGTGCCCAGGCGTTCGCCGGTTTTCAGCACATCGCCCGTTGCCACGCCGATCTCGCTCAAATGGCAGTACATGCTCAGCAGGCCGCCGCCGTGGTCCAGCCACACGGTGTTGCCGTTGAAGAAATAGTCGCCGGTGTCGATGACGCGGCCGGGCAGCGGCGCCCCGATGGCCGTGCCCGTGGGGGCCGCGATGTCCATGCCGCTGTGCGGATTGCGCGCCTGGCCGTTGAACACGCGCCGCAGGCCGAACGAGCTGGAGCGCCGCCCCGGCACCGGCACCCGCATGGCGAAGGCCTGCGGCAGGGGTTCGCTGAAGGTCGCCATCACCTGGGCCTGGTGCGCGCGCTCGCGTTCGTACCTAGCCTCGTTGTCGGGCGACAGGTCCACCGTGCCCGGCGCCACCTTCAGGCGCTGCTCGGTGTAGCGCTTGGGCGCCACGGTGTAGCCGACCTGGCGCGGGCCGCTGGCATCTGGCGCCTTCACCGCGATGCTTGCCCGGCCGGGCGCAGCCGACAAGGGAATGCCGACCAGCGCCGTCCATTCGATCACATCGCCCAGCACCAGGAGCGGCACCTCGCCCGCATGCGCCACCGGCCGCGCCGCCGCAGGGCCCAGCGACAGCCGCGCCACGCCGCCGGGAACCTGCGCCGGGTTGGGCCAGACATCGGGGGCGGGTGGCGTGGCGGCTGCCGCCACCTGCCACGCGGGCAGCGCCAGCAGGCCGGCCGTGCCCAGCAGGGCCGTGCGGCGGTTCAACAGTGGGCGGGCCAGATCAAGGGGGTAAGTAGGCATGGGTCCAAGGAGTAAAAAATAGGCTCAAGATTCATTATGACTTTGTTCAATTGAAGGCCTTGCAGGCGCTGCGGCTGGAAAAGCAAGGTTGCCCGGCGTGCTTCATTCATCGCGCCAGCGCCGTACCATCAGGGGCATTTCTTCCTTCATGAAGGCACCATGAGAACCCTGCCGCTGTTTCCGGACTTTTCCAACGCCTGGCGCTGAAAAACGCCCCGCCCATGAACAACGACGCGCCTTCACTGACGCTGCCGCTTGCGCTGCGCGCGCTGGCCTTGCTGGCGCTGATCATCGTGGCCGAGGTTGCCAACGGCACCGTTCGCACGCTGTTCGTTGCGCCGCTGGTCGGCGACTTCACGGCGCGGCAGATCGGCACCGCCACCGGCTGCATGCTGATTGGCTTGATTGCCTGGTTCGGCAGCCCCTGGCTCAGGGCCACCAATGCACGCGCGCAATGGGCCGTCGGCCTGCTGTGGCTGACGCTGATGCTGGGCTTTGAGCTGGCCGTCGGCCGGCTGGTGGCCGGCGCATCGTGGCAGCGGCTGGCCGAGGATTACAACCTGGCGCGGGGCGGGCTGCTGGGGCTGGGCATGCTGTGGCTGCTGTGCGCGCCCAGGCTGGCGGCGGCCGTGCGCCGAAGGCGGGCATTGCCGGAGTCCGGGAAAACCCTGGAAAGCGAGAAAAATCGCGGGCAGCGCTGAAGCCCGTTCCTGGCGCCAGCGGCCCAGCTTAGCCGGCTTGTTCCGTCGTCATGGTGATCTTGCCGTCGCGCACATAGTCGTCGAACTGGATGCGCGGAATGGCGGTCACGCCGGCGATGCCCTCGGCAGCTTCCCAGCTCAGCGTGGCGCTGTCGGGCGCCAGTTCCACCTCCACGCGGCCGCGCGGGATTTCAATGGGCGCACCGTCGCCCGGGGTGTAGGTGACGTCACCGGTGATCATGGCGAACTGGGACATGGTGTTTTTCCTTGAGAGGTTGAAGGACAGGCGGTAGCGCGTTAAAAGCATATTCTGAGCCAGGCGTCGGCCAAAGCATGTCGGCCAATGACGGTTTCGGGCGACAGCGGCACTGGTCAAACCAATCTTCATGCGAAGTGGTTCCGGCAGCCAGGCCGCTCGTGGCATTCTGCGGGCCATCTTTGCAGCCAGCCTGACCGACGTTCAGCGCCAATCCCTACAGCACGACCTGGACAGTGCCAGCACAATGAATTTTCAAGCGCATGCGCAGCCGATCAGCCTGGCATGCGCTCTCTTGAACGCTGACAACCCATGAAAGTCCTCCATGACCGATCCCCGCAATGTCGCCCACGACAAAAAAGTCAACCATGACAAGAAGAACCA
>JAQGMN010000145.1 GCA_028292345.1 Polaromonas sp.
TCGCTCAGTTCGGGGCTGAAGGTGGCGGCCAGGTTGTCGCCGCCGGACTCGATGAACACCACGTCGGCATCGGGAAACTCTTCCAGCATGCGGTCGATGGCCTCCAGGTTGATGGAGGCGTCCTCGCGGATGGCCGTGTGCGGGCAGCCGCCGGTTTCCACGCCCATGATGCGTTCGGCGTCCAGCGCGCCGCTCACCGTCAGCAGGCGCTGGTCCTCCTTGGTATAGATGTCGTTGGTGATGGCCACCAGGTCGTATTTTTCCTTCATGGCCTTGCAGAGCATCTCCAGCAGGGTGGTCTTGCCCGATCCGACCGGCCCGCCGATGCCCACGCGAAGCGGCGGCAGTTTTTTGGTGCGGTTGGCAATGTGGTGCAGGCTCATGGGACATCCTTGGAGGGTTGAAAAGGGGTGATTCGTCAGGAGCGAAACAGCCGCGAATACTGGGTTTCATGCTGGGCCGACAAAATCGCCAGCATGGGTGAAAAGGCCTGGCGCTCGGCGTCTGGCAGGCGCATGGCCGATTCGACGGCTGCAGGAATTTCCCGGGCCAGGCGCGCAAGGATGCGCTGGCCGGCGCTCTGGCCCAGCGGCACCGACTTGAGCGCGGCCTGCACCATGTTCTCGGCCCAGCCGAAGGCATAGGCCAGCATGCAGTCGCGCACGCCGGCCGCTGTTTGCGATGCCGCCAGCGCAAAGGCGACCGGATAGGTGGGCTGCATCCGGGCGCAGGCGTCAATGTGCTCGGGATTGGCGCCGTCGTGGTTGCGCAGCCAATCCAGCAGCGAGCGGCCCATCTGCTCGGCCTGCAGCCGCAGTTCGCTGCTTTCGCGGGTTTGCAGCACCCAGTCGTTGAGCTGCCGGATACGCGCCAGGTCGGCTTCGCGCCAGGCCGGGATGGACTGGGCAATGACCGCCAGGTCGCCCCGCGTCAGCGTCAGGTGAAGCTGGTCGGACAGCCAGTCAGATGCTCTGCTTTCCGTAGCTACTCCCGCCCTGTCCACGGCCGCTTCAAGCACTTCCGAGTATGAAAACCCACCCACGGGCAAGGCTGGCGATGCAAGCCAGATGAGCTGAAGGAGGCTGGTCGCTGGCAGGGCGGGTGCGGCTTGATCGGGCAAATTCCGGACCTGGATCAGTGGCTGTGCGGCTTGCGCGGGTGGATCTGGATGGCCACCGGCTTGATGGCCTCAGGCGCATGGTCGTGATGGCCATGCCCATGGTTGCAATCCGGTCCATGGACATGGGCGGCTTGCGGCGCGGAGGCGGCTGCCGGCGCATGCCCGTGACCATGACCATGACCATGACCGGCAGAACTGTAGGCGCCGCCCTCGGGCTCGAACGCTTCCAGCACTTCCTGAACCGTCAGGTGCATCGCGCGCAGCATGTCGGCCAGCACATGGTCGGGCTCGATTTTCAAATGGTCGGGTTTCAGCTCGATCGGCACATGGCGGTTGCCCAGGTGGTAGGCGGCGCGCGTCAGGTCGAACGGCGAGCCGTGCGCCGCGCAGGCCGTGATGCGCAGCACCGCCTGCGGCGCGGCAATGACGCGCACCATCGAGCCGTCTTCGGCCACCAGCACGTCGCCACCGCGCACCAGCGTGCCGCGCGGCAAAAACACGCCCAGCGTGCGGCCCAGCGAGTCGGTGGCGTCGAAGCGGCTTTTCTGGCGCACGTCCCAGTCGAGTTCCACCGTGGAAGCACGCTTGACCAGCACCGGGGCCAGCCCTTTGCCTTGCGAAATGAGTTTGGAGATTTGAAGCATCAAGCGATTAAAACAAAAAGTAGCGCTGCGTCATCGGCAGGCTGGTCGCCGGCTCGCAGCTCAAGAGCTGGCCGTCGGCGCGCACCAGGTAGGTCTGGGCGTCGATTTCCATTTTCGGCAGGTAGCCGTTGTGAACCATGTGCTGCTTGCGCACGCCGCGAATGTTCTTGACTGCGCTCAGCGTCTTGGCCAGGCCAAAGCGCTCCTGGATGCCGGCGGCCAGACTGGCCTGCGACACGAAGGTCAGCGAGCCCTTGGCAACGGCGCCGCCGAAAGCGCCGAACATCGGCCGGTAGTGCACCGGCTGCGGCGTCGGGATCGACGCATTCGGGTCGCCCATCGCGGCCAGGGCGATGAAACCGCCTTTGAGGATGAGGGACGGCTTGATGCCGAAAAACGCAGGCTTCCAGACCACCAAGTCGGCAAACTTGCCCACTTCCAGCGAGCCGACCTCGTGCGAAATGCCGTGGGCAATCGCCGGGTTGATGGTGTACTTGGCAATGTAGCGCTTGACGCGAAAGTTGTCGTTGCGCTCGGTGTCACCGGGCAGCTTGCCGCGCTGCTGCTTCATCTTGTGGGCGTTTTGCCAGGTGCGGATGATGACCTCGCCGACCCGGCCCATGGCCTGGCTGTCGCTGGACATCATGCTGATCGCGCCCAGGTCATGCAGGATGTCTTCGGCAGCAATGGTTTCCTTGCGGATGCGGCTTTCGGCAAAGGCCAGGTCTTCGGCAATGCTGGCGTCCAGGTGGTGGCAGACCATCAGCATGTCCACATGCTCGTCGAGCGTGTTGACGGTGTAGGGCATGGTCGGGTTCGTGGATGACGGCAGAAAGTTCGCTTCGCCCACCACGCGCAGGATGTCCGGCGCATGGCCGCCGCCTGCGCCTTCAGTATGAAAAGCGCACAGCGAGCGGCCCTTGGTGGCGGCAATGGTGTCTTCGACAAAGCCCGATTCGTTGAGCGTGTCGCTGTGGATGGCGACTTGCACGTCGGTTTCTTCCGCCACGTCCAGGCAGTTGCTGATGGCCGCCGGCGTCGTGCCCCAGTCTTCATGCAGTTTCAAGCCGATCACGCCGGCGTTGACCTGCTCGCGCAGCGCGGCGGGCAGGCTGGCGTTGCCCTTGCCCAGGAAACCCAGGTTCATCGGAAACGCGTCGGCCGCCTGCAGCATGCGCTCGATGTTCCAGGGCCCCGGCGTGCAGGTGGTGGCAAACGTGCCGGTGGCCGGGCCGGTGCCGCCGCCCATCATGGTGGTCACGCCCGAAGTCAGCGCTTCCTCGATCTGCTGCGGGCAGATGAAGTGGATGTGCGAGTCGATGCCGCCGGCCGTGACAATCAAGCCTTCGCAGCTGATGATCTCGGTGCCGGGGCCGATCACGATGTCCACGCCCGGCTGCACGTCCGGGTTGCCGGCCTTGCCGATGGCGGCAATGCGCCCGCCCTTCAGGCCAATGTCGGCCTTGACAATGCCCCAGTGGTCAATGATGAGCGCATTGGTCATCACCGTGTCCATCGCGCCTTCGGCATTGGTTCTTTGCGACTGCGCCATGCCGTCGCGGATCGTCTTGCCGCCGCCGAATTTCACTTCTTCGCCGTAGCCGATGGCCCGCCCATCGGCGCTTGTCAAGCCCATGCCGGCGCGCAGCGTGTAGTCGGCCTCGACTTCAACCAGCAAATCGGTATCGGCCAGCCGAAGCCGGTCGCCCACGGTGGGGCCGAAGATTTCCGCGTAGGCGCGTCTGCCAATCGTTGCCATCAAAGCGCTCCCTGAACGAGGCCGCGAAAGCCGTAGACGGTGCGTTCACCGGCGTAATCCACCAGTTCGACCGTGCGTTGCTGGCCGGGCTCGAACCGAACGGCGGTGCCGGAGGCGATATTGAGCCGCATGCCGCGCGCGGCATCGCGGTCAAAACCCAGCGCTGCGTTGGTTTCGGCGAAATGGTAGTGGGAGCCGACCTGGATAGGCCGGTCGGCGGTGTTTTGCACCACCAATGTGATTGTGCGCCGGCCTTCATTGAGCAGGTGGTCGGGGCCATCGGTAAGGAGTTCGCCGGGGGTCATCAAACTGTTACTCCGCTCAATTCATTTGCCGCCGCGCGACATCCAGAGGGCGGCGGCCACCACAATGCCCAAGACTGCAAACCCCCAGGCATCCGTCGCATGCCAGTGCGTGCCCTGCAAGGCATGTCCATCATGGCCAAAAGCGGCGCTTGCGCCCGTGGCTATTACGCTAAGTGCTATTTTTTTCATAGTTGTATAT
>JAQGMN010000154.1 GCA_028292345.1 Polaromonas sp.
CTGTCGTCAATGAACAGGGTGTCGGCGCTGTCCAATTGGTAGCGCGACGCGAGCAGCCTGAAAATCGCCGGGTCCGGCTTGCCCAGCGTCACATCGCTGGAGAAGATCCCGCCGTCGAACCACTGCAGGAAATCGTGGCGCCGCTCCAGCGCCCGGGCAAAGGGCCCGGGCATGTTGGACAAAAAATAAAGCCGGATGCCGCCCTGGCTGTCGCGGCGCTCGCGCAAGCCGGCCAGCAGGTCGATGTTGCAGGCAATCGGCGCCAGTTCCTCGCCAATCGGCGCCAGGGCGTCATGCAGCCTGGCTTCGGGCAATGCCAGCCGCAAGGCAGAGCGGGAAACCACCTCATCCAGCGCCACCGTGCCGATGTCAAAGCCTTTCCAGTCGCCATGGTCGAACAGGGCCCGGGCCAGTTTTTGCGCCTGTTCGGGCGTGGCGCCAAGCTCGGGGAAATGCTGCGCCACCAGCTGCACCGGCTGCCAGTCGAACAGCACCGCGCCAAAATCGAACACGATGTTCATGACGGGCTGAACCTCAGCTTTTGCAGCAGGCCGGCGGTGGAGCCATCGAGCCCCGACACATCGCCGCTGAGCAGGCGCGGCTCGATGTCCTTGGCCAGGACCTTGCCCAGCTCGACGCCCCACTGGTCAAAGCTGTTGATGCCCCAGATGGCGCCGCTGACGAACACGCGGTGCTCCTGCAGCGCAATCAGCGCGCCCAGGCTGGCGGGCGTGAGCCGCTCCAGCAGCAGGAAGGTGCTCGGCCGGTTGCCGGGGAAGTCGCGGTGGCCGCCGGCATCGGTTTTTCCGCGCATCAGCGCCTGCGCCTGCGCCAGGGCATTGGCCAGCAGCTTGCCGTGGTGGCCGGGCAGGTCATCCGGCGCATGCGCGGCTTGCCTGACCGCCACGAATTCGACCGGCACGACCGTCGTGCCCTGGTGCAGCATCTGGAAATAGGCATGCTGCCCGTTGGTGCCGGGCTCGCCCCACAGGACAGGCGACGTGTCAAACGGCAAAGGCTGCCCGTCCTGGTCCACGCGCTTGCCGTTGCTTTCCATTTCCAGTTGCTGCAGGTACGCCGGCCAGCGGCGCAGGGCGCTGCTGTAGGGCGCAATGCTGCGGCTGGAAAAGCCGTGGAAATTGCGGTACCAGACATCGAGCAGGCCCAGCCGGACGGGCAGATTGCCTTCCAGCGCAGCGGTGCGAAAGTGTTCGTCCATGGCATGCGCGCCCGCCAGGAATTCACGGAAACCCGCCGCGCCGATCGCGATCGCCACCGGCAGCCCGATGGCCGACCACAGCGAATAGCGCCCCCCCACCCAGTCCCAGAAACCAAACGTGGTGGTGATGCCGAAGTCGTTCGCCGCGGCCACGTTGGTCGTCAGCGCGGCGAAATGCCGGGCGATGTCCTGCCCGCCCTGCGCCTCGAACCAGGCCCTGGCCGAATGCGCATTGGTCATGGTCTCGGTGGTGGTGAAGGTCTTGGACGCCACCAGGAACAGCGTGCCGGCCGGTGTGAGCTGCTTCAGGACGCCGGCCAGCTCGTTGCCGTCGATGTTCGAGACAAAGTGGATCCGCTTGCCGGCCGTGGCGAATTCAGCGAGCGCCAGCGCCGCCATCTGCGGCCCCAGGTCCGAGCCGCCAATGCCGATGTTGACAATGTCGGTGATGGCCTCGTCGGCGCGCACCTGCTCCGCATAGGCCAGCATGGCGTCCAGCGTGACTTCGACCTCGGCCTGCGCATCTGCTACTTTATCAATAGCAGCTTGCGCAGGCACATACTGCGCGGAAGGCGGATTTCGCAATAAAAAGTGCATCACGGCACGGTTTTCGGTGCGGTTGATGCGCTGCCCGGCAAACATCGCGTCGCGCTGCTGCTCCAGCCCGCACTGCCGCGCCAGCGCCAGCAGCAAGGCCTGGCTGCCCGCGTCGATCAGGTTCTTGGACAGGTCGGCAAAGACGTGCGGCGCGTCCTGGCTGAAGGCCTCGAAGCGGTGGAGGTCGCGCGCGAAGGCGCCCCGCAGGTCGAAATTCCGGCCGCCGGCCTCAAAACAGGTTTTGAGTTCGCCCCAGGCCGGGGTCCGGTCGCAACGCACTGGTTTCATGTCAGTTTTTCCTTGTGTTCAGACAGCCTGCATCAATTGCTCTAGCTTGACCGCGTCCACGGCAAAGGCGCGGATGCCTTCGGCCAGCTTTTCGGTCGCCATGGCGTCTTCATTGAGCGCATAGCGGAACCGCGCCTCGTCGAAGTCCACCGCTTCCAGGCCCTGCGCATCGGCGGCGCCGGCCTCCAGCGCGCGCGGCAGGGGCGCGTCGCTGGCGGCAAGCTGGGCCAGCAGCTCGGGGCTGATGGTCAGCAGGTCGCAGCCGGCCAGTGCCGTGATCTGGCCGGTGTTGCGAAAACTCGCGCCCATGACCTCGGTGGCAATGCCGAAATGCTTGTAGTAGTGGTAGATCTCGCGAACCGATTTCACGCCGGGGTCGTTGGCGCCGGCATTCGCGCCTTCATCCCAGCTGCTCCCGGCCGACTTCTTGTACCAGTCGTAGATCCGGCCGACGAAGGGGGAAATCAGCTGCACCCGCGCCTGGCCGCAGGCGACGGCCTGGCAGAAGGAAAACAGCAGCGTCAGGTTGGTGTGGATGCCGCGCTGCTCCAGCAGCTTTGCCGCCTGAATGCCTTCCCAGGTGGCGGCGACCTTGATCAGCACCCGGTCGATGTGGATGCCTTCGGCCTGGTACAGCTCGATCAGGCGCTCGCCGCGCGCGACCGTGGCATGGGTGTCAAAGCTCAGGCGGGCATCGACTTCGGTCGAGACGCGGCCAGGGATGATGGACAGGATTTCGCAGCCGAAGCGCACCAAGAGCCGGTCCATGGTTTCGTCCAGCGCCCGGTCCTTGAAACGGACCATCGTGCCGTGCATCAGCGGCGCGTAATCGGCTTTTTGCACCGCCTTGAGGATCAGCGAAGGGTTGGTGGTGGCATCTTGCGGCTTGAAGCGCGCCAGCTGGTTGAAGTCGCCGGTGTCGGCCACCACGGTCGTGTATTGTTTCAGCGCGTCGAGTTGGTTCATGGGTTTGGAGAGCGCCGGGCAAGGGCGCAAAGTGGATCAGGAAGCCCGGAAACCCACCGTTCCAACACAGGGGTCGCAGCAGTTCACCGGGTGTAGTTACCATTATGCCCATAGAATGTGAAACTTTATTACCAGAACAAGTCCTTACCATGAGTTTTGACCTGATCCTGTTTGGCGGCACCGGCGACCTGGCCTGGCGCAAGATCATGCCCGCGCTGTTCCAGGCATTTCGCCACGGCTCGCTGCCGGCCGACGGCCGCATCATTGGCGTGGCCCGCGACGATTTGTCGGACGACCAGTACCGCGCACTCATCAAGTCGCGCTTTGACCAGGTCGAGTTGTCCAAGCGGCCGAGCGAAGAGGAATTCTCGCGATTTGCCGAGCGGCTCGGCTACCTGCGCATGGACCTGTCGCAGCCGGCCGACTATGCACGCCTGGCGGACCGGCTGCAGCAACGCCCGGCCGACGTGGTGGTGATGTACCTGGCGACCGCGCCCGGCCTGTTCACCACGGTGTGCGAGCAGATCGCCGCCGCCGGCCTGAACGGCCCGCAAACCCGCGTGGTGCTTGAAAAACCGCTGGGCCACGACCTGGCATCGAACCGCGCCATCAACAAAACCGTTCGCAGCGTGCTGGCCGAGGAGCAGATCTTCCGCATCGACCACTACCTGGGCAAGCCTTCGGTGCAGAACCTGTTTGCGCTGCGCTTTGGCAATTCGCTGTTCGAGCCGCTCTGGCGGCGCGAGCACATCGCCAACATCCAGATCACGATTGCCGAGGAACTGGGCGTGGAAAAACGCGGCGCGTTTTACGACAGCACCGGCGCGCTGCGCGACATGGTGCAAAACCATGCGCTGCAGCTGCTTTGCGCCGTGGGCATGGAGCCGCCCATCAATTCGCATGCCGACGCGATTCGCGACGAAAAGCTCAAGGTCCTGCGCTCGCTCAAGCCCTGGACGCCTGAAAGCCTGAGCCAGCATGTCATTCGCGGCCAGTATGCCGGCGGAACCATCGATGGCGAGGCGGTTCCGGCCTACCGCAGCGCGCCCGGCGTGAATCCGGAAAGCCGCACCGAAACCTTCGTCGCCCTGCGCACCGAAATCGAAAACTGGCGCTGGGCCGGCGTTCCGTTCTACATCCGCACCGGCAAGCGGCTGGCCGGCCGCGATGCGCACATCGAGGTGAACTTTCGCCCGACGCCGCACGCCATTTTCAAATCGCGGCAGGACTGCAACACCGGCAACCGGCTGGTCATCGACCTGCAGCCCCGGGACGGCCTGGAGCTGCATTTGCTGGCGCAGGGCGCCGACCAGCGCCATCGCCGCGGCACCCCGACGCTGGAGCCGGTGCAGCTCGACCTGGACTTCGACAAGCGTTTCGGCGCCGAGCGCGTCGGCGCCTACGAGCGGCTGCTGCTCGATGTGATTGACGGCCGGCTGAACCTGTTCGTGCGCAGCGACGAGCAGGAGGAAGCGTGGCGCTGGGTCGAGCCGATCCTGGACCGCTGGAGCCACGACCCGACCGGGCCGCGCCCCTACGCGGCAGGCACCTGGGGGCCGAGCGCCTCCAGCGCGATGATTGCCCGCGACGGCTACTGCTGGTCTGAAGAAAGCTAGCCATGCTGGACCGCATCAAGGCCTCCCTGCCCTCGCTGGCCCCGGCGGAACAGCGCGTGGCGCGCCTGGTGCTGGCCGACCCGCGCGCCTTTGCCAGCCTGCCGATCACCGAACTGGCAAGCCGCTCGCATGTCAGCAAGCCGACGGTGGTGCGCTTTTGCCGCAGCGTCGGCTACGACGGACTGCTCGACTTCAAGCTCAAGCTGGCCGGCAGCGTGAGCGAAGGCGTGCCCTTCATCCACCGCAGCGTCGATGTGGACGACAAGACCGGCGACGTGATGGTCAAGGTGATCGACAACACCGTGGCGGCCTTCCTGAAATACCGCAACGACGCCAGCCCGGTGGCGATTGAAAAAGCCGTGCTGGCGCTGCTGGGCGCTTACCACACCGGCAAGCGCATCGAATTTTTCGGTGCCGGCAACTCCGGCATCGTGGCGCAGGATGCGCAGCACAAGTTTTTCCGGCTTGGCATCAACAGCATCGCCTACAGCGACGGCCACATGCAGGTCATGAGCGCGTCGCTGCTCGGGCCGGGCGACTGCGTGGTGGTGATTTCCAATTCGGGCCGCACCCGCGACCTGATGGACGCCTGCGACATTGCCCGCAAGAACGGCGCCACGACCATCGTCATCACCGCCACCGCCTCGCCGCTGGCCGCCGCCGGCCACATCCACCTGGCCGCCGACCATCCCGAAGGCTATGACCGCTACAGCCCGATGGTGTCGCGGCTGCTGCACTTGATGATCATCGACATCCTGGCCACCTGCGTGGCGCTGCGCATCGGGCCCACGCTGCAGCCGCTGCTCAAGGAAATGAAGAATAATTTGCGCAACAAGCGCTATGCGTGAATGGACAGGCCGGGCGCATGGCAAAACGCTTCAAGCAACAGCGCGGGCGGCTTGAAATCAGGACGAATCATGGCTCTTGCGCAGGCTTGTCATCTTTCCGAGACAGTTCTGCAAAAGCCTCCTGAACTTGCACATGCAAGCCTGGCAGGTCGCCCTGAATAGTCTTCCAGACGATTTCAAGATCAACCTGATCGTAACCATGTGAAACGCGATTGCGCATCGTGTACATGACTTGCCATGGGATTTCATGGTGCTTGGCAGCAAATTCGGCATCCACACGCAGAATATTGTTTGACGCCTCACCAACGATTTCGATGTTGGGTATCACCGCGTCCTGCACCAGTTCACTGTTTAAAAAACCGACCTCATCCAGATCTGCCGTGTAACGGTCAATACGCTTGATGGCCTGCAAGATGTGTCCAAGCTAATCTGGAACGCGTTGGGCTTTGCTCATACCGGCATTGCCTCGGCAAGAACAATATGACGGAATTTCGCCGGAATAGCCTTGGGTGTCAGCACATCGACGGACACACCCAGCAAATGCTCCAACTTGACCTGAATGGCTGCAACATCCATCAAAGTGGTTTGCGATGTTGGATCAATAACGATGTCAAGATCGCTTTGCTCTGTATCGAGTCCATGAAGAACGGAACCAAACACCCGCGCATTGCAAGCCCGATGAGCCGCCACCACGCTACGAATGGCGACACGGTTTGACTCAAGCGCTTCAGATGGTTTCATGATTGCCTTGCATGTAATTCAGTTTGCAAATCAATCCAGGATTAGACGCCAAGCCGCAAGATGCCCAATTTTTTCACAACATGACACGCATCACGCCAAGGGCAGCGAGCGCTCCACGATCCCCGCAAACAGCGCCGCGCCCAAGGGCAGCACGCTGTCGTTGAAGTCGTAGCAGCTGTTGTGCAGAAAGCGGCTGCCCACGCCGCCCCGCCCGTCAGCACCTTGCTCACCTTGTCCCAGACGCAGGTAGGCGCCCGGTTTTTCCTTGAGCATGAAGGAAAAGTCCTCCGAACCCATGCTGGGCTCCAGATTGCGCACCACGTTGCCGGCGCCCACCAGTTGCTCGGCCACCACGGTAGCCAGCTGGTATTCGGCCTGCGAATTGATGGTCGCCGGATAGATGCGTTCGTAGTTCACGGTAGCGGTGGCGCCAAAACCGCTGGCTACCGCAGCGCAAAGCTGCCTCAAGCGCTGCTCGACAAAATCCTGCATCTCGGGCTTGAAGGTGCGAACGGTGCCCACCAGCGTGGCACTGCCGGGCACCACGCTCATGGCCGCCAGGTCCCCCGCCTGCATGGCGCACAGGCTGATCACCACGTTGTCCATGGCCTTGACGTTGCGCGAGACGATGCTTTGGACAGACGTGATGATGTGCGCCGCCACCAGGATCGGATCGACGGTCAGGTAGGCATGGGCGCCGTGGCCGCCCTTGCCGGTGATCTCGATGGTGATGCGGTCTGCCGCCGCCATCATGGGCCCGGAATTGATGCCGATGGTGCCGGGCCGCATGGCCGGCCAGTTGTGCATGGCGTAAATCGCCTGGACCGGGAACCGCTCGAACAGCCCGTCGTTGATCATGGCCTCGGCGCCGCCGCGCCCTTCTTCCGCAGGCTGAAAGACCAGCACGGCATCGCCGGCAAAATTCCGGGTTTCGGCCAGGTAGCGCGCCGCGCCCACGAGCATGGTGGTGTGGCCGTCATGGCCGCAGCCATGCATCAGGCCGGGCTTGGCCGATTTCCAGCCAAAGTCGTTGTGTTCGTTCATGGGCAGCGCATCCATGTCGGCGCGCAAGCCGGTCATGGGCGCGCAGTCCGGTTGCGCGTATCGGGAAGCCCTGCCAGGCTGGCGGCCCTTGATGACCGCGACCACGCCGGTTTTTCCGATGCCGGTGTGCACTTCGTCCACCCCGCACAGCTTGAGCGCATGGGTCACGCGGCTGGCGGTGTAGACCTCTTCGAAACCGAGTTCCGGGTGCGCATGGAGGTCGCGGCGGAAGGCAGTCAGTTCAGGATGGAAGCGGGCAATCTGGGCAAAGGCCCGGCCGTTCACCTGCAACGGGCGTGGCCGTTCAAGGATTGATGAATCGCTCATGTCCGCTGACAGCAGCGACAGGGGTTTTTCAAGAAGAGCCGGGGTGCGCATGTCTGTGTGATCCTGATTGTCAGCAAGTAGTAAATACTATGGCGAAACTTTGGTGCGGTAAACATCAGGCTCCCCAGGCCAGCGCAATTTGCGTACAAACGACAGTCTGGGTGCTGGAACATGCCAACAATGCACACCCCGCACGCCTACAGCTGCCACGCTCTGCGCAAGATCCGTTGACGACGGTAAACCCGTCCATAAAAAAACCCCACCGTGTCGCCACAGTGGGGTTTTGTTTTCTGTTTTAACCGCTAGCTTGCGCCAGCTGAAAAATTAGAACGAGTGGCGAACACCCAGACCGTAGGTCGTGATTTCGGTTTCGCCAGTGGCAGCCGTGAAGGCAGGGCCGTAGGACTTGGTGTTTTGAACACCAGCGTACAGGCCGGTACGCTTGGACAGGGCATAAGTACCCAGGACAGAATAACCTTTGCCTGTGCGCTCGATGCCAGCAGACTCGCTCTTGGAACGGGCATAACCAGCCGAAATTGCAGCGGCACCGAAGGGAACCGACACGCCGATCTGGCCTTCCTTATCGCTGTACGCATTGTTCTTGGCCGTGTTGTAGCTACCCGTCAGTTTAGCCACACCAAAGTCATAAGAACCACCAAGCAGGTTGTACTTGTTCTTGTTTTCCGCACCACCCAAAGTTGCAACATTCAGCTCGTCTTGCTGATAGGCGTAACCTACGAGGATTGGACCATTTGCGTACTTGATATGCACGCTTGCAGAGTCACGGGAATCACCAAAATTAGGTGGTGTTGCGGTAGTCGCATTTTTGTTCTCGCCGAAACCGTAGACAACTGCACCACTGAAACCGCCAAAGCTTGGCGAGGTGTAGGCAATGGAGTTGTTGATACGGTTGGTGTAGTCTTGAACGCCGTTGGCAGAGACAGGGCCGCGCGCGCTGAAGGTGAACGCATCGTAGTTGTGGTTGGTCGCGCCTTGCAGGTTGTCGTACGCGGAGTACTGACGACCCAGGGACACGGTACCGAAACCGCTTTGCAGGCCAACGAAGGCTTGACGGCTGAACAGCGCGCCGTTTTGGGCAGATGCGCCGGTGTCAAGGCTGAAGCCGCTTTCCAGCGTGAAAATGGCCTTCATGCCGCCGCCGAGGTCTTCAGAACCCTTCAGGCCCCAACGCGAACCGTTGACGCCGGAGGTGTTCACAGCGGTTTGACGCTGGCCAACGCCACGGACTTCGGTCTCGGTGCTGCCAACCCATGCGTCAGCGATGCCGTACAGGGTCACGGAAGATTGGGCCATTGCGGCGCCGGATGCTGCCAATACTGCCAGAGCGATGAGTGATTTTTTCATTGAGAATTTCTCCAAGGTTAAACATAGGGCTCCGGTAAGAGGACTGCCCAATACTTTCGCATTTGCAGCTCCCCCAGAGACCCGGGCCAACCCCCTTTCGGGAAGTTGGGTCTATTGCACCAGAATGAACCTTGATCCGCAAAGAAATGCGCCACAAAAGCGCTTTTTTGTTGCAGGCAAGCGACAAACAAGGCTGCTGCGTGGAGCAAAAACAACGTTGATGCGCTGGCGCTTGGAGTCCTTTCAACTTTAAGTGATTCAAATCAGGCGATCGAAAAAACGAAAAGCCGCTTCAGGTTTCCCCAAAGCGGCTTCAAAAAGCTCAACCGCCTGGCTTCACGCCAGGAACCGATCAGAACTTGTGCTGAACGCCCACTGCGAAGGTGTCGGTCTTGACTTCCGAACCAGCGATTTCGTTTTTAGCCAGTTGAAGGCCGGTGTACAGGAAAGTCCGCTTGGACAAGTCGTACTTGGCAGCCAGGCCCACACCGGTGCTCTTGACTTCGCCACCAGCACCAAGCGTGACTTTGGAACGTGCAACACCGCCGGACACAGTGACAGCGCCGAGCGGCACATCAACGCCGATCTGGAATTCCTTGGCCTTGTCGCTGCCATCTTTCACATGGCCGTAAGCAGCCAGGAGCTTGGCAGGGCCGAAGTCATACGAACCATTGAGTTGCGTGAACTTGGTGGTGTCGGTGTTGAGCGAAGCACCGCCCTCTTTTTCGGTCTGGTAAGCCAGTGCTGCTGCCACCGGGCCGCCGGCATACTGAACGTTGAAGCTGGCGATCTTGCCTTCGCTTGCGGTTGTCGTCTTGTTCTCGCCAAAGCTGTACATGGCCGCAGCGCTGAAACCGCTGAAAGATGGGGTTGCGTAGTAAAGCGCATTGCCTGGACGGTCCTGGTAGCCGTTGCTTACCCAGACGCCGGTAGCTGGCGCAAAAATGTTGGCATCGAACGCAGCGGCGCCGCTGCCTTTGACTTCGTCATAAGGCGTCCACATCTTGCCGACGCGAACTTCACCGAAACCGCCCGACAGGCCGACCCACGACTGGCGTCCAAAGGTTGAGCTGGAAACAGCACCGGTGTAGGGATTGGTGTAGCTGTTGGCAGCACCGGTATCGACATTGAAGCCAGCTTCCAGCATGAAATTGGCTTTCAAGCCGCCGCCCAGGTCTTCCGAACCCTTCAGGCCAAAACGGCTGGTCTTGAAACCGCCCCTGTCCACCACGGTCTGGCGCGTCGATGAGGTCGCAGTGCCTGGCGATGAAAGCTTGACCCTGCTGGTGCCCACATAGGCATCGACCAGACCGTAAAGGGTCACGCTGGACTGAGCTGATGCAACGCCGGAAGCAGCGAGTACGGCCAAAGAGATCAAATTCTTTTTCATTGAAAAACTCCAAAAAGTGGAA
>JAQGMN010000026.1 GCA_028292345.1 Polaromonas sp.
GTATCAGCCGCCGCGTTCAGCGCAAACAGCTCATGCAGCTTGGCCTGCAGCAGCGCCTTGTCGGGCAACTGCGTCTGGTAGTCGGCGATCAGCGCCGGGGACAGGCTGCGGCTGAGCGCGTACTCGACCACTTCCTCGTCCTTGCTGGCGCACAGCAGCACACCGATGGCGGCGTGCTCGTGCGGCTTTTTCACATCGCGGTCCAGGGCTTCGAGGTAGAAACCCAGCTTGCCCAGGTACTCGGGCTCGAAGCGCCCGACTTTCAGTTCAATCGCCACCAGGCAATTGAGCTCACGATGGAAAAACAGCAGGTCCAGCGCAAAGTCGCGCCCGCCCACCTGCAGCGGGAATTCGCTGCCGACAAAGCAGAAATCGCGGCCCAGCTCGATCAGGAAATGCCTGAGCTGCCGCAGCAGACCCTGATGCAAATCGGCCTCCAGGTGGCTCTGGGGCAGGTCCAGGAATTCGACCAGGTAGCTGTCCTTGAACACGCTCAGGGCATCGGGGTGCGTTTGTGACACCACCGGTGTCACTTTTACCGGGTTGAGCACGGTGCGCTCGAACAGCGCGGTCTTGAACTGGCGCTCCAGCTCGCGCTTGCTCCATTGTTCGCGGATCGCCTGGCGCAGGTAAAACTCGCGCTCCTCGGGCCGCTGGCTCTGGTTGAGGATGATGAGGTTGTGCGTCCACGGCAATTGTCTCGCCAGCGGTGCGACTTTTTCATCGTCGCGGTAGGCCTCGTAGAACTGCCGCATCCGGAACAGGTTCGCGCGGGTAAAGCCGCGCAGACCCGGCTGGGTGCGGGCCAGGTGCGCAGCCAGTTGCGCCACCACGCCATCGCCCCATTGCGCCTGCGCTATCTTGCGGCTGATGGTCTGACCGACCTGCCAGTACAGCTCGATCAGGGTGGTGTTGACCGCCTGCACAGCGCGCTGGCGGGCGGCGCTGATCAGCGCCGTGATGTCGTCAAAGTCGGCTTGCGGGGCAAGGGCTGGAGGGGTGGGGTTGGTTGTACTCATGGGTGACGCCTCGCTTATTGAAGAGTCAGGCAAGACTGGACTTCTAGGCCGATGACAGCTTTGACCGAAGACAACAACAGAGATTTTTGGGCGTCTGTCATTTCAAAGCAGCGATAAGCGTAGTGCACGACTGCGCGCGCGAGTCCGCTTGAACGCTAGATTAAGCCGACTAAATGAGGTTGCACCTGCTCGGCGTCCGCTTTGACAAACGAGCAGTACTTTATGCTGTCCGGCGCTGAGAGTGATTCCCCTGCAGTGATGCCGGCTCCGTATGTCACCGCTGTCCCGTACATACCAAGCTTGCCTGTGAACTCTACGAAATAAGCTTTTCCAGCCACAACATCGATGGTTGTGGACTTGCTCAGAATCAGATTGTCCAATAGACCGTAGTCGCTTTTGATTTGGTATTTACCAGGCCGGAGGGATACCGTGAAGTAGCTGTTTGTAGGAAGTTCAGCGACGACGGTGCCGTTGATTCGAATGTCAGGCTTGCGTGCATAGGGCGGTGTGTCCAAGCGAAAGACATACAGAGTCGCAGCCTCCGTTTGGATCGGCTGCTGGACGAACTGAGAACCGTGCACGGCCGAGGCGCAGCCACTGAGGAGAGTTGCGAGGGCAAGGAAAGCGAAGACGAGCAGGCGGTTCATTGGTTGCGTCAAAGTGGACATGAGGTGGAGTGGGCCTAACGGCCTGGTAAATGTAAAGGGCGAATATCCTAATATTTCAGAATATCCGCCTAGATGCTGGCCGAACATTGCTTGTTAACGCCAATGGTCGAAAACACGACAAGGCAGATTTCCACTAGATTTCGTTGCCATTTTTAAAGCAACAGAAATTCATTCTTCCTATCCCCTCCGCCTCACTCCACCGTCACGCTTTTCGCCAAATTCCGCGGCTTGTCCACATCCGTCCCCCGAGCGCAGGCCGTGTGATAGGCCAGCAGCTGCAGCGGCACCACATGCAGTAGCGGGCTCAAGGCGCCGTAGTGCTCGGGCATGCGGATGACGTGTACGCCTTCGCTGTTCTCGATGCGGCTGTCGGCGTCGGCCAGCACGTACAGCACGCCGCCCCGGGCGCGCACTTCCTGCATGTTGCTCTTGAGCTTTTCCAGCAGCGCGTCGTTCGGCGCCACGGTGACGATGGGCATGGCGCTGGTGACGAGCGCCAGCGGGCCGTGCTTGAGTTCGCCGGCCGGATAGGCCTCGGCATGGATGTAGCTGATTTCCTTGAGCTTGAGCGCGCCTTCGAGCGCGATCGGGTAGTGCATGCCCCGGCCCAGGAACAGCGCATTTTCCTTTTTCGCGAAGTCCTCGGACCAGCTGATGACCTGCGGCTCCAGCGCCAGCACGGCCTGCAGCGCGGCGGGCAGGTGGCGCAAAGCTTTCAGGTGGCCCGCTTCCGCTTCCTCGCTCAGCCGGCCCTTGGACTGCGCCAGCGCCAGCGCCAGCAGAAACAGACCGGCCAGCTGCGCGGTGAAGGCCTTGGTCGAGGCCACGCCGATCTCGACGCCGGCGCGGGTGATGTAGGCCAGCTTGCATTCGCGCACCATGGCCGAGGTGGACACGTTGCAGATCGTCAGCGTCTGCGTCATGCCCAGGCTTTGCGCATGGCGCAGCGCGGCCAGCGTGTCGGCGGTCTCGCCACTCTGGGTGATGGTGACGACCAGCGTGCGCGGATTCGGCACCGAGGTGCGGTAGCGGTATTCGCTGGCGACCTCGACCTGCGTCGGGATGCCGGCGATGGCCTCCAGCCAGTACTTGGCGGTGCAGCCGCTGTAGTAGCTGGTGCCGCAGGCCAAAATCAAGACCGAGTCGATGTCCTTGAAGGTGCGGTAGGCGTCGTCGCCGAACAGCTCGGGCACGATGCCATTGATGCCTTCGAGCGTGTCGGCGATGGCGCGCGGCTGCTCGAAGATTTCCTTTTGCATGTAGTGGCGGTAGGGGCCGAGCTCGGCCGCGCCGCTGTGCGCATGCACCGTCCTGACCTCGCGCTCGGCGCGCTGGTGCTGGCGGTCGAAAATCCAGTACTTGCCGAGCTGCAGGTCGACCAGGTCGCCTTCTTCCAGGTAGACGATCTGGTCGGTCACGCCGGCCAGCGCCATCGCGTCGCTGGCCAGGAAGGTTTCGCCGTGGTCGGCGCCCGCCCCCACCCCCAGGATCAGCGGCGAGCCGGCCCGCGCGCCGACGACGCGGTGCGGCTCGTCCTTGCAGAAGGCGGCAATCGCGTAGGCGCCGTGCAGCTGGGCCACGGTGGCTTTCAGCGCCTCGAACAGGTCGCCGTCGTACAGGCTGTCCATCAGGTGCACGATGACCTCGGTGTCGGTCTGGCTTTCGAACACATAGCCCCGGGCCTGCAGGGCGGCGCGCAGCTCGTCGTGGTTCTCGATAATGCCGTTGTGCACCAGCGCGATCTTGCCGGGGCGCGACGCACTGGCGGGGCCGGTGCCGTGGCTGAAATGCGGATGCGCATTGTGCACCGCCGGCACGCCGTGGGTGGCCCAGCGCGTGTGGGCAATGCCGGTGCCGCCGGCGATGTGCTCGCTGTCGACCTGCTGCTGCAGCTCGGACACGCGCGCGGTGCTGCGGGCGCGCTTCAGGCCGTCGGCGTACACCGCCACGCCGCACGAGTCGTAGCCGCGGTATTCGAGCCGCTGCAGGCCCTGCACCAGGATGGGAACAATGTTTCGGCTGGAAACCGCTGCAACGATGCCGCACATAAAAAGCACTCCTAGAAAAATGATGGACCGATGCTACGGATTAGCGGCTTTTCAAAGTGTTTTATTTTTGGTGATTTATGAAATTAAATTTCAAATCTCAACACCAATGAAATTTTATTTCTTGCATAATCCTTTCATGGAAGAAATATCACTGGACCCGACCGACATCAAGTTGCTCGAATGCCTGCAAAGCGATGCCAGCCTGAGCAACCAGGCGCTGGCCGAACGCGTGCATGTGTCGCCGCCCACCTGCCTGCGGCGCGTCAAGCGCTTGCGCGACGCCGGGCTGATCGAGTGTGAAATCGCGGTGCTGAATGCCGACCGGCTGGCGGCCGCGCTGGGCGCCGGGCTGACCGCGCTGGTGGAGATTTCGCTGGACCGCCAGGGCGCCGAGTGGCTGGAGGCCTTCGAGGCGCGGGTGGTGGCGGACGACGCCGTGCAGCAGTGCTACCGGGTGTCGCCGGGGCCGGACTTCATCCTGCTGGTGCATGTGGCCGGCATGCCGGGCTACCTGGCGCTGGCGCAGCGGCTGTTCACCGTTGACGCGAACGTGCGCAATGTGAAGGCGTTTTTCAGCGTGAAGCGCGCGAAGTTCAGGCCAAAAGTGCTATTTTCGCAATAGCAGCAAGCGCTATACGCTATTTATTTTGTAGCACCTGCAGGCATCACGACCTGACATCGCAATGCTCGCGCACCATGTTGAGCAGCGTGTCGATGTCCACCGGCTTTTTCAGGGAGCGGCAACCGTACCGCGCCTTCAGGTCAACCATTTCAACGGCTGCCGACACGGCGATGACAGGAATCGCTGCCCTGTCAGGGTCCGGGCTTTTTTGCAGCGCGTCAAGAAACTCCCAGCCGTTCATCACCGGCATCATCAGGTCAAGCAGGATGAGACAAGGGCGCCCGGCCGATTCGAGCTTGTCGAGTCCTTCGCGGCCGTTGGCGGCGGTCTCGACCTTGAAACCGACCAGTTCCAGCAACTCCCTGAGCGTCTCCCTGATGTCGGGTTCGTCTTCAATCAACAGGATATGGCAGCTCATGGGGTGAAGTCCTTGATGTGTCGCATACGGCGCTGGCGGGTCCGTCTGTTCAGGAAGCGCCAAGCGGCACGGATGTCAGGCGATGGGCAGGCGCTGGCATACGCTGGTCAGGGAGCAGTACCCGAAATGTGGAACCCGAGCCTAGCGTGGAGGCAAGCTCCACCTTGCCGCCAAGATTTTCAACCATTTGCCGCACCAGCGCCAGACCCAGGCCAACGCCGGGAACGCTCTTGTGCTGCGTCGGTTCGAGTTGCTCGAACGGCAGGAAGACGCGCGCCAGGTCGGCCTGCGCAATGCCGACGCCCGTGTCCACCACCTCGAGCGAATGCCAGCCGTCCGAACTCCCCAGCCGCACCGTCACGCTGCCCTGCGGCGTGAATTTCAGCGCATTGGACACCAGGTTGCTCATGACGACCCGCAGCAGGCGCGGGTCGGTCACCAGGGGCTGCAGCCCTTCAGGCGGGGGCTCGAGCACCAGCCGGACGTTCGGCGGCGTCCGGTCTGCATGCGCCTGGACAATTTGCAAGGCCAGCGCCCCGAGATCGGTGCTTTCGAGCCGCAACACCACTTTTTCACCTTCAGTGCGGGTGTAGTCGAGCAGGCTTTCCACCAGCGCGGCCATTTGCCCGGCCGCCCGCGTCAGCCGCCCGATGCGCGGATCGGGCCTCTCGGGCGCCGAAGCCGCCCTGGAGAGCGACAGCAGCTGCGCATTGAGCTGGATCGACGACAGCGGGGTCCGCAGTTCATGCGACACCATGCCCAGAAAATGGCTTTTGGCCTGGCTGGCCCGCTCGGCCTGTTCGCGCGCGACTTCGGCGGTGTCGAGCGCGGTCTGGAGCTGTTGGTGTTTGAGCGCAAGCTCTTTGGCCAGTCCTTCGATGTCGCTGGAGGCGCTGACCAGTTCCTTGCGCATCGTGTCGCCGGCCCTTTTCAGGGCAATCAGGTTGTCGATGCGCGCCAGCAGCTCTTGCGGCAAAAAGGGCTTGCACAGGTAGTCCTGCGCGCCCGACGTCAGCAGCTTCACGCGCAGTGCGTCTTCGTCCCTGGCGGTCAGCAGCATCACCGGCACATGGTCGAACGCTGCGCGCGCGCGCAGCGCCGTGACGAGCTGCTCGCCGCTCATGCGCGGCATCATCAGGTCGGTGACGACGAGGTCGGGGCGCAGCGCCAGCGCGCTTGCCAGCCCTTCCCGGCCGTCGGCCGCAGTGATGACGTTGTACGATTCGCTCAGCGTGCTGCCGATGAAGGCGCGCATCTCGCGGTTGTCTTCGGCCACCAGCACCACAGGCCGGCCGGCACTGGCTGCAAAGACCGGCTCCACCTCGCCAGGTGCTTGCGGCTCCAGCCCCTGCAGCGTGCTGTCCAGGGCATTGAGCAGGAACGGCTCGCGCTCAAACGGCTCGTCGTCCAGATCCGGCGCCGCTGGCACGCGCAGCGGCAGGCGCACTGTGAAGGTCGCGCCCCGCCCGGCCGCAGACACCACGCTGACCACTCCGCCGTGCAGTTGCACGTATTCCCTGACGATCGCCAGGCCCAGGCCCGTGCCGCTGGGCTTGTGCCGGCTCATGTCGCCGCCTTCATCGACCTGGTGGAAGCGTTCAAAAATGGCCGCCTGCTGGCTTTTGGGGATGCCCGGGCCAGAATCGGCCACGGACAGGTGCAGTTCGGAGTTTTTTGCTTCCAGCCGGACCGTGATCCGGCCGTTCTCGGGCGTGAACTTGAAGGCGTTCGCCAGCAGGTTGACGAGCACCCGCTCGAGCATGTCCGGGTCGGTTTCGACGGCCAGGCGGCCGGCCGGCGCTTCGATGCGGTAGGCAATGCGTCGCTGCTCGGCGAGCAGATCGAACTGCGAGGCCATGCGCCGAAACCATGTCGCCAGGTCGATGCAGACATAGTGGGCGTCCATCTTGCCATCTTCCAGCCGGGCGATGTCGAGCAGGTCGTTGACCTGCTTGAGCAGGCTTTTGCTGTTGCGGCTGATGCTGTGCAATTGCCGCCGCTGCGCCGTCGTCAGGCCGGGCTCGTCAAGCATGCGCTCGGCCGGGCCCAGAATGAGCGCCAGCGGCGTGCGCAGTTCATGCGAGACGTTGGCAAAAAACCGCGTCCGGGCCGTGTCGAGTTGCCGGACCTGACTGTAGAGGGCCTGCAGTTCGGCATTTGCCCTTTCCAGCTCGACACGGCGCTCTTGCGACTGGCGGGCTGCATCGACCACTTTTTCGACTTTCGGCCGCAGGAACACCAGGCCTATGGCGGTGGCCACCGAGGCCAGCGCGGTGACCGCCTTGAGCAAGCCCTCGGCCAGGTAGTCGGGGCGCCAGACCGTCCAGATCTTCATAAAATGGGTCAGCCCGCACAGGCCGATGAACAGCGCCATGGCAATGAACACCGGGCTGAAGGGCGGTCGGATGCGTCGCACCATCCGGTACCCGACAAGCGAAATGCCAAGATAGGCCGTGCCAATCAGCGCATCGGACAGCACATGCATCCACAGCAGGCCCGGCAGCCACAGATAACAATGCCCGTGCGGCATGAAGTGGCGGCTCTCCTGAAGTACCTGGCTGAGCCAGTTGGGCATGTGGTTCTCGCTGTGCAAAAAAGGGGGGCCATGGCCATGCCGGCGTACCGGTTCGCACCGGCAGGGGCCAGGGCAATGCAGCTGAGGGCAAGTGTAAATATAAATCTACAAATTTTTACAAGTCATGGCGAAAACCACCGTCTTCAAGGCACTATTTTTGCCTGCTTGGCCGGCCGCGACCAGCTGGCCAGGTTCACCTGCTTGCCGCGCGCCACGCTCAGGCTGCCTGCCGGCACGTCCTTGGTGATGGTCGAGCCGCCGCCCACCGTGCCGCCCGCGCCTAGCGTCACCGGCGCGACCAGCACGCAGTTGCTGCCGACATGCACGTCGGCCTCGATCACCGTGCGGTGCTTGTTGGCGCCGTCGTAGTTGGCGGTGATGCTGCCGGCGCCGTAGTTGACGCGCTCGCCCACCGTCGCATCGCCCAGGTAGGCCAGGTGGTTGGCCTTGGCGCCACGGGCCAGCGTGGAATTCTTGACCTCGACGAAATTGCCGATGTGCACCTCGGCGCCCAGCCTGGCGCCGGGCCGCAGGCGGGCAAACGGACCGACCAGCGCGCCTTCGCCGACCTGCACGCCGAGCGCTTCGCCGTCGATGTGGGTGAAGGGGTGGATCACCGCGCCGGCGGCAATCTCGGCATTGGCAATCACGCAGTTCGCGCCGATGCGCACGCCCTGGGCCAGGCGGACGCGGCCTTCGAACACGCAGTTCACGTCGATCTCGACGTCAGGCCCGCATTCGAGCGTGCCGCGCACATCGAGCCGCGCCGGGTCGGCCAGGCGAACGCCCTGCTCCATCAGGCCGACGGCCAGGCGCTGCTGGTAGACGCGCTCCAGCTCGGCCAGCTGCACCGGGCTGTTCACGCCGGCGACCTGCGCCGCGTCGGTGATCTGGTGCGCCACCACGGCCACGCCATCGGCGACGGCGAATTTCACGATGTCGGTCAGGTAGTACTCGGCCTGGGCATTTTGATTGTCCAGCCGCTCCAGCCAGCGGCGCAGCAGCCTTGTGGGCACGGCCATGATGCCGCTGTAGATTTCATGGATGGCGCGCTCGGCGTCGCTGGCGTCCTTGTGCTCGACGATGGCGCGCACCTGGCTTGACGGCTGCGCGCCGGCGCGAACGATGCGGCCATAGCCGGTCGGGTCCGCCATGCAGAGCGTGAGCAGCGCCAGCCGCTGGCCGTCGCATTGCGCCAGCAAAGCCGTCAGGGTGGCGGCCTGCGTCAGCGGCACATCGCCCGACAGCACCAGCGTGATGCCGTCGTCGCCCAGAAACGGCAGCGCCTGCTGCACCGCGTGGCCGGTGCCCAGCTGCGGCTCCTGGCGCGCGAACTTCAAGCCCAGACCGGCCAAAGCGCCCGTCATACCTTCGCATGCTGCTTCAACTTGCATAGCACCATGGCCGGTGATGACGACCGCCTGGCGGGCCGACAGCTGACCAGCGCAGTCCAATACATGCGCCAGCAAGGCGCGTCCGCCCAATCGGTGCAACACTTTGGGCAATGCGCTTTTCATCCGCGTGCCTTTGCCTGCGGCCATGATGACAACGTCAAGAGGGTTCGACATGAGATTTCCTGTGAATTTTGAACGGCTAAAAACAAGCAAGGCGCGGCCCGGCCGGCGCTTTCAACCCCGGATTATCGGGGTGCTCGGCATGCTGGCCGTCGCCGGCGTGCTGCAGGCCTGCAGTGTCATGAAGCTGGCCTACAACCAGGCGCCCGACCTGGCCTACTGGTACCTGGACGGCCACCTGGACCTCACGGGCGAGCAGAGCCTGCGGGTCAAGGCCAGCCTGAACCAGTTGCAGGCCTGGCACCGCCAGACGCAACTGCCGGTCTACATCACCACGCTGCAGCAGTTGCAGCAGCAGGTCGCCTCGGACACCACCGCCGCCGCGGCCTGCGCGGTGACCGCCGACGTGCGCGGCAAGCTGGCAGCGGTGGCGCAACAGGCCGAACCGCTGGCGGCCGGGCTGGCCGGCATGCTCCAGCCCGGCCAGCTCAGGCACCTGGAACAAAAATTCGCCAAAACCAATGCCGAGGCCGAAGACGAGCAGCAGGACGACAGCCGAAAAACCCGGCAAGGCAAGCGCTACCGGCAGGCGCTCAGCCGTGCCGAGGACCTGTACGGCACGCTCGACGAGCCGCAGCGCGCCCTCATTGCCCGGCGCCTGGAGCAGTCCCGCCATGACGTGCGCCGCCTGTTCGCCGAACGGCAGCGCCGCCAGCGCGACACGCTGCAGACCCTGCAACCGCTGGCATCAAGCCAGGCTTCGCCCGCGCAGGCCCAGGCCGCCCTGCGCGGATTGATCGAACGCACGCTGAGCCCGCCCGACCCGGCCATGCGAAGCTACCTGGATGAACTGGGGCGCGAGAACTGCCAGAGCTTTGCCGAACTGCACAACAGCACGACGCCGGCCCAGCGCGGCAAGGCGGTGGAAACCCTCAGGCGCTACGAGCAGGACTTCAGGATTCTGAGCACCGGGAAATCCTGACGGGCCGCTGGACCGCTACAGCAGCGGCACCTTGCGCGGCGGCGCGTCGTAGTAGTCGGCCAGCCGCTCCAGCGCCTTGGGGTTGCGCAGCCACAGCCGCCCGCTGCGGATGTCGTGCAGCCCGAGCAGCTTCAGGCGCCGCAACGTCTTGTTGGTGTGCACCAGCGACAGCCCCAGGGTGTCGGCGATGTGCTGCTGGTTGATCGGGAACACGACCGAGCCTTCGTGCGCCAGCCCGAGGCGCTCCAGCCGGCGGTACAAATGCATCAGCAGCATCGCGACGCGCTCGGCGGCATTGCGCTGGCCGGTGGTCAGCAGGTTGTCATCGACCATGCCTTCCTCGCGCGCGGCCAGCCAGGTGGTGTCGTAGCCCAGCCGGGGAGAACGGCGGAACAGTTCCCACAGGCCCTCGCGGGGAAACAGGCACAGGCTGACGTCGGTCACGGCCTCGATGCCGTGCATGGCGCCGTCGCTGAACTCCTGCTGCAGGCCGATCAGGTCGCCCGGCAGCAGGAAATTGAGGATCTGCCGGCGCCCGTCGCTCAGGGTCTTGTAGCGAAACGCCCAGCCTTCGTAGAGCGTGAACAGCTGCCCGCTGGGCTGTTGCTCATGGATCAGGATGCTGCCGGCGGGCCGGGTCAGGGTGCTGCTGCGAAACGATTCGATGAACGCCAGCTCATCGCCCGACAGCTCGGTGAAGGCGCCGGTCTTTCGCAGCCGGCAGGCGGCGCACGGCGGCGGGCAAGCGGCCGTGGCCGGCTGAAAAATGCGCATTCATTCCCCTGGTCAAAATAAACCCGGGCATTGTGTCTTTTGACATTGTCACCACACACCCGGCGGCCTACATTTTGCCGTACCGCCATGCACACCTCCCCTACCGACCTTCAAGAAATCATCTACGTCAGCACGCTTGCGACTGGCGCGCCGGTCCGCTTTGTCGCGGACATTGCCATGCAGGCGCGCTGCAACAACCGGCAGGCCGACATCACCGGCCTGCTGGTGTTCGACGGACTGCATTTTTGCCAGCAGCTCGAAGGCGGCGCCCGGGACGTGGCGGCGACCATGGCGCGTATCCAGGACGACCCGCGCCACCGCAATGTCGAGGTGCTGCACCAGGGGCCGCTGGACCAGCGCCGCTTCAGGCGCTTCAGCCTGGGCTACACGTCGGTGGAAGACATCGAACTGCTGGAGCGGCTCCAGCGCCTGAAGGGCCAGGCGGCCGTGCAGGCCTTTGTGGACCTGCTGTCCGGCCTGGACGTCGACGGATGAAGGCGGCCCGCGACGCTAGGCCGCCAGGCCCAGGGCACGGCGCAGGCGCGCCAGGGCGCGGCGCGGCGCGTCGGCTTCCCAGCAGCTGACGCAGGCCGGCGCTGCAGCGCCCGTTGCGCCTCGCCCGGCTTCAGGCCACGATTCCATGACCACGGTCTGGCCGGCTGACAGCCGCAGGCTTTCGCCCAGCCCCAGGAAGTGGTCGCCCCCCGGCACGCAGGGGTCGCGGTCGGCCTGGCTGAAGGTCACCCACAGGCGCCCCTGGCCGACGCGCAGCACGCCGGACTCGCGCGCCTGCACGGTCATCGCCTGGCCGGCGGGCAGGGTGTAGCCGATGGCCGGCCGGCTGGCGCCGCACGAACGGGCCTGGCTGGAAAAGCGGGCGGTCCGGACGGCCCCGGCCAGCGCATGGGAAGCCGAAAAAGAAGTCATGGTGTTCTCCAAACAATCTGCGGGAATGCGTTTCCCAGGCCGTCATGATCGGGCTGGCGGGGTGTGCAGTCCAATGAAAACGCGGTACGCTATTCATGCTTTCAACGCATCAATCTCCCCACCCTCCGCCTTCACTACATGCCGCCTCCACACCCCCATTTGCGTTCCCGGCCGATTGCCGCCGGACAGCTGCGCGCCTTCGAGGCGGTGGCCCGCCACCTCAATTTCCGCGCCGCCTCCGAAGAGCTGTCGCTGACCCAGTCGGCCGTCAGCCGGCAGATCCAGAGCCTGGAGGACGATGTGGGCGTCAGCCTGTTCCTGCGCCACACCCGGGCGGTCGAACTCACCGGCGCGGGCGCGCAGCTGCTGCGCGCCGTGCTGCCGTCGCTGGAGCGCATCGACGGGACGGTGCGCATGATCCGGCAAAGCGCCGGCCGCAAAAGCGTGGCCATCAGCACCTGGGCGTCATTTGCCTCGATGTGGCTGATTCCCCGGCTGGAGGCCTTCCAGCGCGAGCACCCCGACATCGACATCCGCATCGACGCGACCGACGCCCCGGTGGACCTGGACACCACCGACGTCGACCTGGCGCTGCGCTACAGCAGGCTGCCGGCCAATTTGCCGGCGCATGCACGGCGGCTGTTCGGCGAGCAGCTCACGCCGGTCATCAGTCCCTGGCTGCTCAAGAGCGGCCCGCGCCTGGAAAGCGCGCAGGACCTGGCCCGGTTCGCGCTGATCGAGGCCAGCGACGCGCACCGCACCCAGCACATGGAATGGCTGAGCTGGCAACGCTGGTTCGACATGCAGGGATTGATGCGTTTCGAGCCCAAGCGCTGGCTGTATTTCAACTATGCCCACCAGATCGTCCAGGCCGCGCTGACCGGCCAGGGCGTGGCGCTGGCGCGCATGCCCCTGGTGGCCGAAAGCCTGGCCAGCGGCGACCTGGTCGAGGTCCTGCCCGACCGGCGCATGGACTCGCCGATGGCCTACTGGCTGATCGTCGGGCCGCGCAATGCCGCGCGGCCCGAGGTGCAGGCGTTTTGCAACTGGATCGAGGCGCAGGCGGCGCAGACGCGCGAGGCGATTGGCGATGTGCCGGACCCCGACACGGTGGACCAGATCGACTGAACGCAGTGTGCCGGCCAGGCAGCTGTCCGCTGCAGAGCTCAGGCCTGGCAGGTGCCGGCGCGAAACCGCCCC
>JAQGMN010000219.1 GCA_028292345.1 Polaromonas sp.
CGGTTCAGGCCCAGCCATTCGGCGGCGCGCGACTGGTTCTGCTCGGCATGCTGCATGACGACTTCGAGCAGCGGCTTTTCGACCACCCGGACCATCATGTCGTACATGCCGTCGGGCGCGGTGCCGCCGAGGTCGGTGAAATAGCCTTCCAGGCTGGTGCGGACGCATTCCTCCAGGTTGATCTTGCTCATAGTGCGGCTTCCTCCTTGTTTTTATCGTTGCTCATCAATTCATCCATCGTGGCCTGCGGGCCATGGGAAGCAGCCGGGATGCGGTCCATGCGCTCGCCCAAGCCGTCAAAAAATTCGTTCACCGCGTCCAGCTGCGCCTGGCAATCTTCCAGAGCGTTCATCCGGCCGCGAAACACCTCCCCGCCGGGCAGGCTCCTGACATACCAGCCGATGTGCTTGCGCGCCGTGCGCACGCCCGAATAGTCGCCGTAGAGCTGGTAATGGTCGAGCAGATGGTCGAGCAGCAGGCGCTTGACGTCGGCCACCAGCGGCGGCGCCAGGTGGCTGCCGGTCGCCAGGAAATGCGCCACTTCGCGAAAAATCCAGGGCCGGCCCTGCGCGGCGCGGCCCACCATCACCGCATCGGCGCCGGTGTAGGCCAGCACGTCCCTGGCCTTTTCGGGGCTGTCGATGTCACCATTGGCCACGACCGGAATCCGCAGCGCGGCCTTGACCTCGCCAATCGTGTCGTATTCGGCCAAGCCCTTGTAGCCCTGCTCGCGGGTGCGGCCGTGCACGGCCACCATCTGCACGCCGGCGCTTTCGGCAGCGCGGGCAATCGCCAGGGCGTTCTTGTGGCCTTGCGCCCAGCCGGTGCGCATCTTCAGCGTGACCGGAACGCCGTGCGGCAGGCAGGCGGCCACCACCGCCTCGATGATCTGCAGCGCCAGGGGCTCGTCCTGCATCAGCGCCGAGCCGGCCCATTGGTTGCAGACCTTCTTGGCCGGGCAGCCCATGTTGATGTCGATGATCTGCGCGCCCCGGTCGAGGTTGTAGGCGGCGGCGTCGGCCATCATCTGCGCGTCGGTGCCGGCGATCTGCACCGCGATCGGCGCGGCTTCGCCGTCGTGGTTGGCGCGGCGCGAGGTTTTCAGCGTGTCCCACAGGTCGGGGCGCGACGTGACCATCTCGCTGACGGCATAACCGGCGCCGAGCTGCTTGCACAGCTGGCGGAACGGCCGGTCCGTGACGCCGGCCATGGGCGCGACAAACACATTGTTTGCCAAGGCATAGGGACCGATGTTCATGGGGGGGGAGAGTGAGCGCCTGGGATTGCTGAAAAAGGAGGCACGATTGTAGCTGCCCAAAATTTCAGCACCTGAAATCCGGATGCTGAATTTGTAAATCAAGGGCGCCGGCTTGCGGGCGCCTTGCCTGCCTATACTCAGGCCCCTATGCAAGCCTGGATACAACACCTGATCGACCTGCTGGCGCTGCCGGAATTCGGGCTGAGCACCGTCTTTATCGTTTCCTTCATCTCGGCGACGCTGCTGCCGCTGGGCTCGGAGCCGGTGGTCTTCGGGCTGGTCAAGCTCAATCCGGCGATGTTCTGGCCGGCCGTGCTGGTCGCCACCGCCGGCAACACGCTGGGCGGCGCGCTGGACTGGTGGCTGGGCTTCGGCGCGCACCGGGTGGCCGACAATTACACCCATTCGTCGCACCACGGCCGCGCCGTGCGCTGGCTGGAAAAGCTCGGCCCCAAGGCTTGCTTGCTGGCCTGGCTGCCCATCGTCGGCGACCCGCTGTGCGCCGTGGCCGGCTGGCTGAAGTTTCCGTTCTGGCCCTGCCTGGCCTACATGGCGGTCGGCAAGTTCATGCGTTATTTCCTGATGACCGGCAGCCTGATCTGGGCTTTTCCGGGCGTCATCGGCAACTAGGCCAGCGCCTAAAACCGTTCGTAGGGCATCAGGTAGCGCCACTGGCCGGGCGGCAACTGGCTCAGCGGCACGCGGCCCACGCGCAAGCGTTTCATCGCCACCACCGTGAGACCGACGCTTTCGCAGAGGTAGGCCACCTGCCCGGGCACCTCGCCCTTCAGGGCAAAACGCAGCCGCGCTTCGCTCTGCCAGCTGACCTTGGCCGGCGGCAGCAGCGCGCCCTGGTAGGCGAAGCCGTGGTCGATGCGGTTCAGGCGCTCCAGCCCGCCGGGCCTGATGTCGCCGCTGACCTCGACCACCACCTCATGCTCGAGCACCCGGGCGTCTTCGCGCAGCTTGCGCAGCACGCGCCAGTCCTCGGTGAACACCACCAGGCCGCTGGCCGCCGTGGCCAGCGGCGTCGCCAGCTGCGACGCAGAAAAATGCTTTTTCAGCGGCCGGATGCCGGACCGGTCGGCGGGCGAGCGGTTCGCCACCGTCAGCAGCTGGGCGGCGGTGGGAATGCCGGGGTCGCCGCTGGCATGCGCCGCGTCGCGGGATTCATAGCCGGCCGGCTTGTGCAGCAAAATGGTCACGGCCGTCTGCGCCAGCAAACTGGCATCGGGCGACAGCACGATGGACTGGTTGCCGACCCGGAACTGGGGCTCTTCGACCACCACGCCATCGACCGTGACAAAGCCGCCCTCGATGTACTGCTCGGCCTCGCGGCGTGAGCAGGCCAGCATTTCAGCGAGGCGTTTGGCAAGTCGTACCGGTTCGGTCATGGCTGCAGGCGTCCTGGTGGGTCCGGTTGAAGTGAAACTGAACGCTATTGAATAGATAGCTG
>JAQGMN010000240.1 GCA_028292345.1 Polaromonas sp.
CCAGCCCCAGCCCTTCCCCGACGAAACCGACCGCTTCGTCGCCGAGGCCATCCGCTCGCTGTCGCGCACGCTCGACAATGCCGGCGAAGGCGGCGATGCCGAACTGTCGCATGACGAAGAAGAAGCCGTCCAGGCGGCTGGTGGAAGCCGCGCAGGGGCGATTGGCGATGCCGGCGACCTGTCCGCCCCGGCGCAAAGCCGCGATTCGGGCCTGGGCACGGCAGCGCTCCATGCCATGCGGCCGCACCTGGTCAACCTGCGGGTCGGCCGCCTGTCGGGCGAGGGCGAGGCGGCCTCGACCCCCGGGGACATCGACGCCCTGTTCGAGCAGCATTTGCCGCAGGCGATCAGCGAACTGCCGGCCGGCGCCAAGCTGCGGCTGGTGTTCTATGCGCACGGCGGGCTGGTGTCCGAAGCCAGCGGCCTGCAGATCGCCCACAAGCACATCGACTGGTGGCGGCGCAACGGCATCTATCCGGTTTACTTCATCTGGGAAACCGGGTTTTTCGAGACCATCGGCCAGTTGCTCAACCGCGCGCAGCAGGGCAGCCGCGCGCTGGCGCGGGACCTGGCCGACTTCACCACCGACCCGCTGGTCGAGATCGGCGCGCGCACCCTGCAGGGGCCGCGCATCTGGGGCGGCATGAAGTCCAGCGCCGAGCATGCGATGGACGCGCCGGCGGCCGGCGGCGACATTGGCGGCGGCGCGCATTATGTTGCCGCCCGGCTCAAGGCGCTGTGCGACAGGCATGCCGACCGGATCGAGCTGCATGCCGTCGGCCACAGCGCGGGTTCGATCTTCCACAGCCATTTCCTGCCGCTGGCCCATGCCCTGGGCGTGCCCGGTTTCAAGACCGCGCATTTCCTGGCGCCTGCGGTGCGCGTCGACACCTTCCGGCAGCGGCTGCTGGAGCACATCGGCCCGGGCCGCGCGGCCGAGTCGCTCACGCTCTACACCATGCGCCGCGACTTCGAGCGCAAGGACCACTGCGCGCACATCTACCGCAAGTCGCTGCTCTACCTGATCTTCAATGCGCTGGAAGACCGGCGCGCCACGCCGATCCTCGGACTGGAGGAAAGCCTGCGCGGCGATGCCGACCTCAAGCGCCTGTTCGGCCTGGCGGGCCCGTCGCAGACGCCGTCCAGCGTGGTCTGGTCGCCCACGCCGGGCGACACCGGGCGCTCGGCCAGCACGTCGCTGTCGCACGGCGGCTTCGACGACGACGCGCCGACGATGAACAGCATCCTGCGCCGCGTCCTGGACAAGCCCGACGCGGCCGACATCGTCGCCTTCGCGGCCACCCGCAGCCCTTCTCGCCCCTGGCTCGAGGAAGTGGACTGGCCGGCCGAGTTCGGCTTCACCGCCCTGCTCCCGGCGTCGGGCGCCGCATCCTCGGTGCCTTGCGCCAGCCAGCCCGCGTCTGTGGCGGGCACCGCAGGAAAGATGCCGCCCTTTCCCGCCGCCCCGGCGCAGCCCGTGCCGCCGGGAAGGGTCAAGGCAAGCAGCGGCAGCGGCCGGCGCCTGGCGCTGTGCGTCGGTATCGACGCCTACCCGGCGCCCGAGCACCAGCTCGCCGGCTGCGTCAACGATGCCCGCAACTGGGAGCGGACCCTGGCGGCGCTCGGCTTCGAGACCCGGCTGCTGGTCAACCTGGACGCGAACCGCGCCACGCTCGACCGCGAACTGAACCGGCTGGTCGACGAATGCCGCACGGGCGACGTGATCGTCTTCCAGTACGCCGGCCACGGCACGCAGGTGCCCGACCTGAACGGCGACGAGGACGACGCGGTTGACGAGGCCTTGTGCCCGGTGGACTTTGCCAGCGGCGCGCTGTACATCGACGACGACATTGCCGGGCTGTTCGCCCGCATTCCCGACGGCGTGAACATGACCTGCTTCATGGACTGCTGCCATTCCGGCACCAACAGCCGTTTCGCCGTCGGCCTGTCGCCGGGCGAAATGGCCATGCCGCCCGGCACCAGGGCGCGCTTCGTCAGGATGACGCCGGAGATCGCCGAGGCGCACCAGCGCTTTCGCCGGCAGTCGCGCGGCGCCACCCGGGCGCTCAGCAGCGGCGGGCCGCAGCTGATGCGCGATGTGAAGTTCTCGGCCTGCCAGGACCACCAGGTCGCGCTGGAAAGCGGCGGCAACGGCGACTTCACCCGGCGCGCCATCCAGGTGCTGGCCGCGGGCACCGATGGCATGAGCAACGAGGAATTCCTGCGCCGCGTGCTGACCGAGTTTGGCAGCGCCGCCCGGCAGGCGCCGATGCTCGACTGCGCGGAGGCAGCGCGCGAGGGCGGACTCCTTCAGCCGCTGGCCAGCAGCGGCCACGCCTGCGCGATCCGGACGCCCCCCCTGGCAGGCGCGCTTGTCGAGGCCGGCTTGCTGCAAGCCGTGAACGAGCTGGCCCAGGCGGTGAAAGCGCTTGCGCCGGGCAGGCGCTGATGGCGTCCGGGCCTGCGCCGCAGGGCGCCACGGCAACGACCACCGAGGCCGTCGCGGCCGATGCGGCAAGCCGCGACGAAGGCAGCCCCTCGGGCCCATCGCATGCCGGCCTTCGCCATCCCGGCGAAGGCCGGGACTATGCCATCGGCAAGGGGGTGCGCCAGCCGCCGGTCGTTCCGTACGAACGCCAGCACGGCGACCCGCTCTACCGCCCCTTGCGCATCTACACGGTCGATCCGTCGGTGTCGCGGCTCGAAGGCTCGATCGCGACGGTCAACGTGCCGTATGAACCCCTGGCGCCCGGTCCTGTGGGCAAGCTGTTCGAGGTCGATCCGAACGACGGCCAGCTGGGCCTTCGCTACCGCGAGGCCGACCTGGAGGACCGCAAGGTGCTCATGGCCAACGGCTACGACCCATCGCCCTCGGACCCGCGCTTTCACCACCAGATGGTGTATGCGGTCTGCAGCAATGTCTATTCGACCTTCAAGACCGCGCTGGGCCGCAACCTCGGCTGGGGGTTTGGCGACGGCAAGGCGCCGGCCAGGCTGGTGCTCCGGCCGCACCATGCCCAGGCGCAGAACGCCTACTATGAAAACGGCATCAGCACCGGCGAGTTGCGTTTCGGCTATTTCCCGGCCAGCGAACGGCCGACCAAGCGCACCATGCCGGGCGGCTATGTCTTCACCTGCCTGTCGCACGACATCGTGGTGCACGAGGTGACGCATGCGCTGCTCGACGGGCTGCGCGCGCACTTCATCGTGCCGACCAATGCGGACGTGGTCGCCTTCCATGAAGCCTTTGCCGACCTGGTCGCCATCTTCCAGCATTTCAGCTACACCGAAGTGGTGCTGACGGCCATCCGGCGCTGCAGGGGCGCCCTGCAGCATGCCGACCTGCTGACCGAGCTGGCCGGCGAATTCGGCCACACCACCGGCCAGAACGGCCCGCTGCGCAGCGCGGTCGAGAAAGACGCCGGCCACCCGACCCGCTACCAGCGCGGCCTGGAGGCGCACCAGTTGGGCTCGGTGCTGGTCAGCGCCGTGTTCGACGCCTTCGTGCAGGTCTACCAGCGCCGCACCGAGCGCTTCGTGCGGCTGGCCACCGGCGGCAGCGGCGTGCTGCCGCCGGGCGAACTCTCGCACGACCTGCAGACCGTCCTGGCCGAGCGCGCCAGCAAGCTGGCCAGCCAGTTCCTGGGCATCTGCATCCGCGCCATCGACTACTGCCCGCCGGTCGGCATGACCTTTGGCGACTACCTGCGCGCCATGATCACCGCCGACTACGACCTGGTGCCCGACGACCCGTGGGACTACCGGGGCGCGCTGATCGACGCCTTCTGGCGGCGCGACATCTATCCGCGCACGGCGAACCACCTGTCGCAGGACGCGCTGCTCTGGCACCGGCCCCGCATGGAACTGCCGCCGGTGCCGGGGCTCGATTTCGCGGCGCTGCGCTTCAGCGGCGACCCGGCCAATGCGGCCGGGCTGGACGAGTTGCACCGGCAGGCCTGCATGCTCGGCCACTATGTCACCCGCCCTGGCCGCATCGTGGAATTCGGGCTGGTGGCCAATGGCGATGCGCGCCTGGACGGCGACACGGTCGGCCGGCCCTGCGTCGAATCGATCCGTTCGGCCCGGCGCGCCGGCCCCAATGGGCAGATCGTCTTCGACCTGGTCGCCGAAATCACCCAGGAGCGCCATGTGCGCGCCTCGGCCGAAGGGCCGGCCTTCACCTACTACGGCGGCTCGACGGTGATCCTCGGGCCGACCGGCGACATCCGTTATGTGGTGCTGAAGAATGTCGTCGGCGCCGGCCGGCTGGAAAGGCGGCGGGCCTTTTTCGAGACCGCCTGCGGTCAGAAATACTGGCACTTGGCGGGCCAGCGCTGGCAGCCGCTTCCGGGGCTTTTTGCGCTGGTGCATGGCGGGCATTGACGG
>JAQGMN010000246.1 GCA_028292345.1 Polaromonas sp.
CCGGCATCGCCGCCGCCGGGCCGGCGGCCGTGGCCGGGCGGGTACATGTCGAAATAGCTGGACAGCAGTCGCGCGCCGCTGTCGTCGCCCCAGAGGCAGAGTGGCATCGACGGAATCGGCTGGGTGCAGACCAGCTCGCCGACCTCGCCGATGACCGGCAGGCCGCTTTCGTTCCAGGCCTCGACCGCCGCGCCGAGCAGGCGGCACTGCATCTTTCCGGGCGCTTGCGGGAGTTCGCGGTGGCCGCCGATGAAGGCGCCGGCAAAGTCGGTGCCGCCCGAGATGTTGCACCACCAGATGTCCTCGACGCCGGCCGAGGCCATGAAATCAGTACCCCACTGCTGCACCCCGGCGCTCAGCGGCGAGCCGGTCGAGCCCAGCGCGCGGATGCGGGTCAGGTCGCCGCATTGCGCGGGCGTGATGCCCGCCTTCATGCAACTGGCGTAAAACGCCGCGCCCGCGCCGAAGAAAGTCACGCCGGTGTCGGCCGCAAAGCGCCAGAGCGTGGTCCAGTCGGGCCGGTCCCTGGCGCCGCCGGGGTTGCCGTCGTAGATGACGCAGGTGGTGCCGCCCAGCAGCCCGGCGAGCTGCGCGTTCCACATCACCCAGCCGGTCGAGCTGTACCAGTGGTAGCGCTCGCCAAACGAGTTGGGCTGGTAGCTGCAGCCCACATCGTTGTGCAGGACGCCGAGCTGCAACTGCACCAGCAGCATGCCGCCGTGGCCGTGCACGATGGGCTTGGGCAGGCCGGTGGTGCCGCTGGAATACACGATCCACAGCGGATGGTCGAACGGCAGCCAGAGCGGCTCGAAAGCACTGGTTTGTGCATCATTTCGGGCTGTTGCGCTCGTCCAGTCTGCGCAACCAGCTATGGAAATAGTAGCATCCAGGTTGCCGAGCAGCAGCGTGTGGCGCACGCTGGGCAGCGCCTGGCGCAGCTCGGCCAGCAAGCCCAGCCGGTCGTGGCCCTGCCCGCCGTGGGTCACGCCGTCGCAGGCGATCAGCACCGTGGGCGCGATCTGCCGGAAGCGGTCGAGCACCGCATGCGTGCCCATGTCGGGCGCGCACAGGCTCCACACGCCGCCGATGCTGACCGTCGCCAGGAACGCCACCATGGCCTCGGGAATGTTCGGCAGATACGCCGCCACCCGGTCGCCGGGCCGCACGCCCTGCGCCTGCAGGTGCAGCGCCAGCGACGCCGCCTGGCGGCGCAGTTCGGGCCAGGCCAGTTCGCGCCGCTGGCCTTTTTCGTTGCTGCTGACGACCGCCGGCAGCCCGGCGGCATGCGCCGCATCGGCATGGCGCAGCACCTGCCGCGCATAGTTGACCTGGGCGCCGGGAAACCAGCGGGCGCCGGGCATCACGTTGCGGGCCAGCGCCGCGCCGTGCGGCGTGGGCGACTGCAGGTCGAAATAGTCCCAGATGCTTTGCCAGAAGGCGTCCAGGTCGGTGGTGGACCAGCGCCAGAGCGCGTCGTAGCTGTCAAATGCCAGGCCGCGCTGCGTGCGCAGCCAGTCCTGGTAGAGGCGAATCTGGGGCTGGTAGGGGGGTGTGGCGGGCATTCCCGGTTTTTACACCGCTTTGGCGCGCCGTGCCTCAGGCGCCGAGCTTGCTCAGCATGAAGGCCGCCAGAAAGCCGGCCACCGTGATCAGGCCGGCAAAGTCATGGGCGGTCTCGAAGGCTTCGGGAATCATGGTGTCCACCAGCATGGCCAGAATCGCGCCGGCGGCCAGGGCCGTGGTGGCGGCGATCACTTCCGGCGTGAAGTCCCGGAACACGGTGTAGCCGGCCAGCGCCGCCACGCTGGAAACGGCGGCAATGCCTCCCCGATGCCGAAGATGTAGCGCGCCGAGCGCCCGGCCCGCTTCATGCCGGCGGCGCTGGACAGGCCCTCGGGCAGGATGGACAAGAAGATGGCGGCGACCGCCACCCGGCTCACCGCGCCGCCCTGCAGCATCGACAGGCCGATGACGATGGACTCGGGAATGCCGTCGAGCAAGGCGCCCAGGGCAATCGCCAGCCCGCTGCCGCCGTGGTCCTGCTCCGGCGGCTGGCGGCCGCCCGAACGCTTGCGGTGCCTGGCGCACGCATCCCCGCGTGCGGCGCGGCCCCGGCTGGCGGGGCCGGGATGTGGGAATCGTCCGACGGCAGCTTCTCGGCACGGCTGACACCTGAGCTGCGCCAGTCGAAGGAATCTGGAGTTCCTTGGCGGGTATGGGACCGGCCATCAACGCTGGAGACGCAGGAAACGTCATCCGGCAACTGGAGACGATCATGGCTACAGGAAATCAAGGCAATCAGGGCAAGGGCAACCAGGGCGGCGGCGGTGGCGACACCTCCAACCGCGGGTTTGCCTCGATGGACCCGGAAAAGCAGCGCGACATTGCCAGCCAGGGCGGCAAGGCCGCCCATGAAAAAGGCACGGCCCACGAGTTCTCTTCCGAAGAAGCCCGCGAGGCCGGCCGCGAAGGCGGCAAGGCCGCCCATGAAAAGGGAACGGCGCACGAGTTCTCCTCCGAGGAAGCCCGCGAGGCCGGCCGCAAGGGCGGGCAGGCCAGCGGTGGCGGCAACCAGGGCGGTGGGAACAAAGGCGGCGGCAACCAGGGGGGTGGCCGCTGACTCACTTGACTTGACATGACGTGAAATGAGGCAAGGGGCGCCGCGGCGCCCCTTGCCCGCCCTGCCATCAACCAAAGACTTGCGCGAATCAGGAGGTGCCATGAACGAAGCGTTTGCCGATTGCCTGAAGGCCTGCAATGACTGCGCGGCCGAATGCAACCATTGCGCATCGGCTTGCCTGCAGGAAGACGACGTCGGCATGATGGCCGACTGCATTGCGCTGGACCTGGACTGCGCGCAGGCCTGCGCCTTCGCAGCGGCGGCCATGGCCCGGGACAGCGTGCATGCGCAGGACATCTGCGCGCTGTGCGCCGACATCTGCCAGTCCTGCGCTGAAGAATGCCAGCAGCATGAGATGGCGCATTGCCAGCAGTGCGCCGTGGTGTGCCTGAACTGCGCCGATGAATGCCGACGCATGGCCGGCTCGGAATAGCGGCACGGCCGCCGTCGCAACCGCCGTACGGCTTTTCAGCCAGTGCGCCTCACCGCAGCGGCGCAAACCGCCCGTTACCTTCGCTGGCGGGCAACTCACGAGCGGGCTGTTTCTGAAAATCGTTGAATGCGCGAAAGTTGCGTGAAGGCTCACGCATGGGGAAACTGATTGCGCGGCAGTTGCGTTGTTCAGGCCGGCCAGTCCTGGATGGCCATTTTCAAATGGCCACCTTCCAGGGTCAACACGCGCTTCAGTCCACCTGCTTGAGCGATGCCAGGTCGACATCGCCCTTCTGGCTGGTGAAGCGCAGCTGGCCGCCACCGTCGCCGCCCTGCGACTGGCTCACGCCCGAGATGCGGTGCTCGCCGGTGTCGTATTGGCTGACTTTCCCGTCCTGCTCCACCGCCAGGCGCTGCTGATCGGGAAAAAAGGCATAGCGCACGCCGTTCTGGCTGCCGCTGCTGGAGGGACTCGAAAGCCCCTGGGGCCACCAGCTCGAATCGGGCCCGTCCATCGGTTTCATGGGCTTCATCGGCTCCATGGGCTTCATCGGCTCCATGCTCAGTAGTCCCTTCTGTCGCGGCCACGGCGCATGACCAGCGCGGCCAGCAGCGCGCCGGCGGCCGCGCCAATGGCCACCGCCTTGATGGGTTCATTGGCGATGCGCTGGGCGGCGGTTTCCTGGAAACCCGACGCCTTCACCTTGAACTCGCCGAGCTTCTCGCCTGCGACGCCGCTGGCGGTCTTGGCATAGCTCCTGGCCGTGTTCCAGGCGTCGCCGGCCACTGCCTTGGCATCGCTGGCCAGGCTCTTGGCCGTGGCCAGGGCGTCGCGGCCGGTGGCCTTGGCGTCTTCACCGGCGGGACGCAGCGCTTGCACCGTGCTGGCCGTGTTGGCCTGCGCCTCGCTGGCCAGCCGGCCTGCCGAATCGCCAGCGTACTGGCCGCTTAGCCTGGCCTCGTCAGCAATCTGCGAGGGAGTCTTGATGTCATCAGTCATGGCCATCCTTTGAATTTTCCTGGCAACAGCGCCATCAGACATTGAACTGTCGCCATACCGCCAGGCGTGTGGGTCGACATACCCTTTTTTTGTAGGCTGAGGATTTGCAACCCCTCCGGAATCGGCGCATGCGGCCTTAGCCGGGGCCCAGGCGGCGGCTTGCGTGGGCGGCCCAGGCGTCGCGAGGGCGCTTTTCGCATGCCAGTCCTGAACGCCTCCACCTGACGGCATGGCATTAAAAATGATAGCTGCCAACGCCCGGGCTGCAAGCGCAATCCCGCTGTCTGGCTTGAATTTAACTTAAAGATTCGACCTCGTCGGCAGAACCGGTCCCGCAGGCCGGGACGCCTGGCAAGATGGCGCCATCTGGCGATTTTCAGCTTCTTTTCCTGCCCTGACCCATGCCCCGCGTGCGCAAGCAGCTATTTATTCAATAGCATCAGGACGACACCATCCGCCCGTCGACCAGTTCTATCAGCCGGTCGCACCGCGCCGCCACGCGCGGGTCGTGGGTGACGATCAGGCAGGCGCTGCCGTGGTCGCGGTTGAACTCGCGCAGCAGGCCGAACACCTCGTCGGCCGACACCGTGTCGAGGTTGCCCGTCGGCTCGTCGGCCAGGATCAGGCGCGGCCGCATCGACAGCGCCCGCGCAATCGCCACGCGCTGCTGCATGCCGCCCGACAGCTCGCCGGGCCGCTTGTATTCGGCGCCCTTCAGGCCGACGCGGGCCAGCAGTTCCCGGGCGTTGGCTTCGGCTTCAAGCGTGGCGGTGCCGTGGGCAATGATCGACGGCAGCAGCACGTTTTCCAGCGCGGTGAAGGCCGGCAGCAAATGGTGGAACTGGAACACGAAGCCGATGGTCGCGCCGCGCAGCTTCGTCAGGTCCGCATCGTCGAGCGACCCGGTGGGCTGGCCGGCGATTTCGAGCAGGCCCGAGGTCGGCCGCTCCAGCAGGCCGATGATGTTGAGCAGCGTGCTCTTGCCCGAACCCGACGGCCCCTTGAGCGCGACGAACTCGGCGCTCTGCAGCGCGATGGAAATGCCGTGCAGCACCTCGGTTTCCACTTCGGTGCCGACGTTGTAGCTGCGGCGGATGTTTTCAAGGCGCAGGATGGGGGCGGGCGGGATGGTCATGCGCCTGCCATTGTCAACGCAACGGCGTTGACTGCCCGGCCGGGACCGCTGATTCCGGCTGACGCAATTTTCGGAACCCGCCGACACGCCGCTGCCTGGGTCCCGGCCCTGCCCTGCCGTGGCCCTGGCTGGCGCCCGGCGCCCCTTCTCGATTGATCCGGTATTTGCGGATGCCTCTTTCCGGCCGATCCGACCCCTTCCGCCTTGCGGCCATGTTGGTCCCGCGCAAGGGCTGAAATGCCGACCAGTTGTATGACAACTGAAATGTTTAAGGTGGTTACATTTTTGTGAAAACCGTTTGTTGACCGAATTTGGTTGAATTCGCAATAATGCCGAACCGCAGTTGTATGACAACTGATGTTCAAGGCCATCTGGCGACTGCGGACCGACTCCCTCGGACATTCGATCTACACAAGGAATCCCATGAAACGCAGACTGTTTGCCATGTCAATGCTGTCTCCCATCGCCCTGGCCGCCTGCGGCGGCGGCGATGACGACGCGCCGGCACCACAGCCGGCACCCACGCCGGCAACGCCCCAGGCCGATGCAGCCGCCGCGCTCAAGCGCGCCGCCAGCTACATGGATGAAGTCGTGTCCTACAAGGGCGGCTATGTCTGGTCCTATTCGCCCGACCTGACCCAGACCTTCGGCGAGATGGAGGCCAAGCGCACCATGCTCTGGCTGCAGCCGCCCGGCACCTCCTCGGTCGGCCACACCTACCTCGATGCCTTCCATGCCACGGCGGACGAGCGCTTTTACCAGGCCTCCGACCGCACGGGCAAGGCCGTCGCCGCCGCCCAGCATCCTTCGGGCGGCTGGAACTACATCTATGACTTTGCCGGCGAGGAATCGCTCAAGCACTGGTACGCTACCGTCGGCATGAACGGCTGGCGCCTGGAAGAATTCCAGCACTACTACGGCAACGCCACCTTCGACGACGCGACCACCGCCGTGGCCGCGCAGCTGATGCTGCGCATGTACCTGGAAAAAAAGGACCCGGTCTACCTGGCGGCCACCGAGAAGGTGATCAAGTTCATGGTCGACGCGCAGTTCGGGCCCCAGTTCGGCATTGCCGACGGCGGCTGGCCGCAGCGCTTTCCGCACAATCCGAACTCGGTCACCTCCATGCCGCTGCCCAATGCCGGCCAGCTTCCGGCGAACGCCCGGGCGGGCATGGAGGACGGCGACTACACGCTGCATGTGACCTTCAACGACGACGTGATGGGCGAGAACATCAAGTTCCTGACCATGTGCGTCATGACGCTGGGCCGCAAGGACCTGGTGCCTAACATCATCCGGGCGATGGACTGCATGCAGCGGATGCAATGGACCTCAACCACCAACCCGCTGCAGTCCGGCTGGAGCCTGCAGCACCTGTCGCGCGACACCAACGGCCGCCCCGCCGGCGCGCCGGCCGGTGCGCGCTCCTACGAGCCGCGCTCGCTGGCCACGCACACGACGCAGACCAACATCCAGCAGTTGTTTGGCTACTTCACGCTGACCGGGGACAAAAAGTACCTGTCGCAGCTGCAAAAAGCCATCGACTGGCTGAAGTCGCCGTCCATCCAGCTGCCCGCCAATGTCGCGACGCTCAATCCGCTGCTGGCCGGCCGCAATGTGGCGACCTTCATCGAGCTGGACACGAATGAGCCGCTGTACATCCACCGCTACGGCTCGAACGTGCACAACGGCGCCTACTTTTTCGACAAGGACATCACCAACACCGTCAGCCACTACTCATCGGGCCGCACGGTCGACACGGCCGCGCTGCAAAAGCGCCTGGACGAGTTCAATGCCATGACCCCCGCGCAGATCGACGCGATGGTCGCCAAGTCGCCGCTCAAGCTCACCGCCGCCCGGCCCCTGCCGAAGTATTTCACCGCCATCCGCGAAGTGGACTTCCCGGACCTGTTCGAAGGCGCGGTGATGAAGACGCCGGTGGTGCCGGAAGCCGAGGCCAAGACCATCATCGGCGCACTGGTCGAGGGCAAGTACTGGACCGCGCCGGTGCCCGAGATCGTCAACCCCTACCGCGGCAACGGCCCGGCCACGCCCTACACCGGCACCGCCTACCGCAGCCGCCATGTCGGCGACGTGTACGACACCTCGCCCTACCCGGCCGATGTGCCGCC
>JAQGMN010000247.1 GCA_028292345.1 Polaromonas sp.
CGCGGCACAGCGCAAAGCCGTCCATCTCGGGCAGCATCACGTCCAGGATGGCGGCGTCGTAGGCGCTGGCGCGCAGCAGGGCCAGCCCCTGGCCGGGCCGGGTGGCGCTGTCGAGCCGCAGGTCAAAGCGGGAGAAGTAGCTCGCCAGCGGCGCGGCCAGATGCTCGTCGTCGTCAATCAGCAAGATGCGGGGGCTTGGGTTCATGTCGCGATGATAGGTTGGCCGTGGCTGCAAGCCCTGGGCTTGAGGAACGCGGCCGGGCAAAGCGGTAAAAAAGCACGGGCTGTGGCGGTTTCCCGAACGCAGCCCGCGCGCATCAGCGGTCTATTGGACAACGACCGCCGGGCTCAGCCATGGCGGCCCCAGCGGCGGCCGCGCTCCATGAACTCGCGCACCTTTTGCTGCTGCTCGGGCTTGAGGCTGTCGAAAAAGTCGGCGGCCGCCTTGATCACTTCCGGGCTGCCGGCGCGCACGGCGGCGGTTTTTTCTTCCACCAGCCGGGTGGCCGCCGCCTGGTCGAAGGTGGCGCCGGCCATCAGGGCGCGCACGCTCTCGCGGGGCTCGGCAGTGCCGCGCAGCGCGGTGCGCTGGGCCTGCAGCTTGTCGGCCAGCACGCCGAGCTTTTGCTTTTGCGCTGCGTCCAGGTCGAGCTTGCCGCCCACCTTCTCGACCATCTTTGCCTTGAACTCGGCCGGATTGGAAGCCTCCGGCCCCCAGCCGCCGGGGCCGCGTCCGGCGCAGGCGCCCAGGCTGCCAACGACGATCAGGCCGCCGAAAAGTCCAAACAGGGCGCGCTTGATAAACGGTTTCATAAAGTCTTCCTTCAAATGAGTGAGTTGAGGACTTGTATGGTGCCGGTCATGGGCCTGTCGATGGTTTCACGCCGGTCGCGGCATGTTTCGCTTTGTTTCAGCGGGCACGCAAGGCGGTCCGGCGCGGCGCGGCCGGGATTCGGCCGCGCACACAATCAATGCAAAATGTTGCCCTACCGCTTGCGGCGCATGGGTTTTTAGCTATGATTACCATAGCAAAAACTTTTCAAAGCCCGGTCTGCGCCGTCAGCAGCCCGGCCGGATCTTCGCTGTGCAGCACTTCTTGCGCCCACAGCCTGAGCTTGCCGGTGTCGGCGCGCAATATCTGCTGCTTGACGGCCAGGATCTGCGACGGATGCATGGAAAAGCTGCGCAGCCCCAGCCCGAGCAGCAGCCGGGTCATGTGCACGTCACCGGCCATTTCGCCGCAGACGCTGACGCCCTTGCCCTGCGCATGGCATTCGGCAATGGTGTCGGCCACCAGGCGCAGCACCGCCGGGTGACAAGGGTCGTACAGATGCGCGACGGCTTCGTCCGAGCGGTCGATGGCCAGGGTGTACTGCGTCAGGTCGTTGGTGCCGATCGACAGGAAATCGAAATACTTGAGAAACACCGGCACCGTCAGCGCTGCGGCCGGAATCTCGATCATCGCGCCCAGCCGCACCGGCCCGTAGACGAAGCCCCGGGCATCGAGTTGCGCGCGCGCCTGGTTGATCAGGTCGATCGTCTGGCGGATTTCGCTGGCATGGGCCAGCATGGGCACCAAGAGGTTGACCTGGCCATGGGCGGCGGCGCGCAGGATGGCGCGCAGCTGCGTCAAAAACATCGGCGGGTCGGCCAGGCTCCAGCGAATGGCGCGCAGGCCGAGCGCCGGATTGAGGTGGCTTTCCTGTGCCTTGCTGGTCGGCCGGTCCAGCGGCTTGTCGGAGCCGATATCGACGGTGCGGATGGTCACCGGCATGCCCTGCATGCCTTCGATGGCCTTGCGGTACGCCAGGTACTGCTCGTTCTCGTCGGGCAGCTTGCCGCCCCGGCCCATGAACAGGAATTCGCTTCGGAACAGGCCCACGCCGACCGCGCCGGCCTCGACCGCGCCCAGCGTGTCGTCGGGCATCTCGATGTTGGCCAGCAGCTCGATGCGCTGCTCGTCCATCGTCAGCGCCGGGGTGTGGCGCAGCCGGTTGAGCCGCTGGCGCTCCAGCTCGCCCTGGCGCTGCTTGAAGCCGTATTCGGCCAGGATGATGGGCGAGGGATCGACGATCAGCACGCCGGCATCGCCGTCGATGATGACCCAGTCGTCCTGCTTGATCAGCTGGCTGGCGCTGCGCGCGCCGACCACCGCCGGAATGTCCATGCTGCGCGCGACGATGGCCGTGTGCGAGGTCCGGCCGCCCACATCGGTGGCAAAGCCGGCGAACAGGCTCTGCTTGAACTGCAGCATGTCGGCGGGCGAAATGTCGTGCGCCACCAGCACCAGCGGCACATCCAGCGTGTCGTCGATCAGCAGATCCTGCTGCGCCTGCCGGCGGCTGCTGCCGGCCCGCGCCGCGCCCTGGCGGGCGGCCTGCAGCGGCGAGGCCGAGCCTTTCATGTGGCACAGGATGCGTTCGACGACCTGCTCCAGGTCGGCCTTGCGCTCGCGCAGGTAGGCGTCCTCCATCTCGTCGAACTGCCGGGCAATGAGTTCGTACTGGGTGGTGAGCGCCCATTCGGCGTTGTACTGGCGCTCGGTGATCCAGTGCTTCACGCCGCTGATCAGCATTTCGTCCTGCAGCAGCATCAGGTGCACGTCAAGCAGCGCGGCGATTTCATGCGGCGCGTCCTTGGGCAGGTCGTGCTGCAAACGCATGATTTCTTCCATGACCGCATTGCGCGACAGCCTGGCGCGCGCAATCTCGTCATCGGTGCTGGCCGGATCGATGAAGTAATGGCTGACATCGGCCCGGCTCGACGCCACCAGCACTGCGCGGCCAATGGCAACGCCGCGCGACACCGCCAGGCCGTGGACCGAGAACGTCATGGCAGGCTCCAGCGATAAACACACGTGCGCGCAAGCAACCCCTCTTCATCAGCAGGGGCCCCGGAACCGGCTTTGCCGGGCCGCAGGCGCAGCGGCCCCCTCGGGGGGCAGCGCAGCACACGAAGTGGCAAGCGTGGGGGCGTCATTCCCCTTCCCCGAATTTGTCCGCCACCAGCGCCAGCAAGGCATCCATGGCGGCCTGCTCGTCCTCGCCCTGGGTTTCGATCTCGACGCTGCTGCCCAGGCCGGCGGCCAGCATCATCACGCCCATGATGCTCTTGGCATTGACGCGGCGCTCGCCCTTGCTCATGAAAACCTCGCTGCGAAAACTGCCGGCGAGCTTGGTGAATTTGGCCGAGGCCCTGGCATGCAGGCCCAGCTTATTGCTGATGGTCGTGCGGGTCTTGATCATTGTTTCTTTGTACTTGGTTTTGCGGAGCGGTCACGGCCACCTGCATCACGCCCTGGCTGGCGCCGGCCAGCGCGCGCGCGACCAGCGCATCGAGCGCTTCGTGGCGGTAGCTCACGGCGCGCAGCAGCATGGGCAGGTTCATGCCGGTCACCAGCTTGGTGTTGATGCCGTCGGCCAGCTTTTGCGCGACATTGCACGGCGTTGCGCCAAAAATATCGGTCATCACCAGCGCCTGGGGCAGGCCGAGCTGCTTGAGCAGCAGGCCTGCCTGCGCCAGCGTTTCCTCGGGCGGCGTCTGGGGCTGCACGTCGAATGCCGCCACGCCGGCGTCATGGTCGGGAAAGACATGGCGCACGCACTGGAGGAAGGCAGTGGCCAGCGGTGCATGGGCGATGATGAAAATGCCGTTCATTGCGCTCAATTATCAGTGTTCACACTGGCAAAGTAGCCGTACGCAGCGATACCGCAACACAAATAGACCGCCATGGCCGCCTGGAAGCTGGCCGCCTGCGCCAGGCCCATGGCCGAAAAACCGTCAATCAGCAGGCCCAGGCCCCACTGGGCGACAAACACGCCGGCAAAAATGATCAGGTTGAAGGCCGACAACGCGCGCCCGGCCAGCGCCGCCTTGAACGACATGCCAACGGCTGGCTGGGCCAGGCCCATGACGCTCGATGTCATGCAAAACAGCGCCCAACCCGGCCAGCCGGTGGCGCTTCCCGCCAGAATGTTGAACGCCAGCACCGCCAGGCTGAGCGGAACCCCCCAGGCGATCAGGCGCCCGGCCGACCAGCCACGGCGCGCCAGGTGGGGATTGACCATGCCCCAGCCCCAGAAAGTGACCAGCATGCAGGCATTGATCCAGAACAGGCCAGTGGCCGACTCCAGCGCGGTGTTGCCGGCCACCCTGACCATCCAGGGCCCGGCCCACAGCGTCTGGATGGCCACCATGCCGCCGTAGTTGAAAAACCCCAGCGGCGCCAGCCTGCGGAAATAGCGGCTGCGCCAGATGGGCGCATAACCGGTTTCGTCCAGAATGGCCGAGCCAGGCGGCAACCCGGCGGGCGCAGGCGGCGCACAGGCCCGCCACGGCGGGACCAGCCAGGCAATCGCCGCCATCGACATCAGGATCAGCGCCGCCAGCAGCCAGAACAGCGCCCGCCAGCCGGTCAGCGGCATCAGCCACTGCACCGGCAGCGTCGAGGCCAGCATGCCGAGCGAGCCGGTCATGAGCATCCATGAATTGGCGCGCAGCAGCGTGGCCGCGTCAAACCAGCGGCGGTAGCCGGTCAGCGCCGACATCAGGCAGGCCCCCACGCCCATGCCGAGCAGCACGCGCGCGGCCAGCAGCCCGGCAAAACTGCCGGCGGCCGAAAACGCCAGGCAGCCGGCCACCGCCAGGCTCAGGAATCCCAAAATGACGCGCCTGGGGCCATGCCGGTCCAGCCACGTGCCCAGCGGCAGCTGGACGGCGGCAAACCCCAGGAAATAACCGCCCGCCAGCAAGCCCAAATCCCGCGACTGCAGCGAAAACTCCTGCGTCAGCACCGGCGCGAGCGTGGCGGTGATGGCGCGCAGCAGCGCCGAGAAGAAGTAGGCGGCGGCAAACGCCAGAAACACCAGGGCTGCCGCGCGGGCGCCCAGCCGGTCCGGCGCGGGGACTGCGTCTGTTGGCGTCACGGCGTCATTCAAACTTCAGGCTGGAAAAAAACGTTTCCGCCACTTCGGGCGCGATGCGCGGCGCGTACATCACCACCTGGAACACTTGCGAGCCCTGCGCAAAATAGGCCGCCTGCCCACTGACGGCGGCGCCGTCGGCGCGCTGGCCCTGCGCCTGCACCCGGGTGGCGGGCGTGCCGGGCGTTGCGCCGGGAACCTTCAGCGGCAGCGGCTGGCGGCTGGCGGGCGCGGCCTTCATGTTGGCCAGGGCCAGGTCCTGCCACAGCGCCAGCACCGAAGCCGCCTGGGAAGGGTCGCCCACATCCGCGACGGCAATGGCAAAGGTCGCGCCGTCGGCGTCGCAGCCCAGCATCGACAGCGGCGTGGGCCGTCCGCCCAGCGGCACGACCTTTTGCACCTTGTCGGGCTTGCACGGCAGGAGCAGGTTCAGCCGCGTGCCTTCGGGGCGGACTTCGCGCCAGTTCAGCGCCGGGCTGCAG
>JAQGMN010000270.1 GCA_028292345.1 Polaromonas sp.
CTCTACCAGCGGCTGTTCACGCCGTATGCGCGTTACCGCCAGGCGTTTGGCCCGGTGCTCGAGCCGGTGGTGTCCACGCCTTGCCTGCATGTCATCGGCGTGAAGACCACGCGCCGCTGGCGGCACAAGAACGGCGAGGTGTCCGCCGCGCAGGTCGAGCGGGTGGTGGCCGAGTTGCAGCGTTCCGACCCGGGGCAACTGCGCATCGTCGTGGTTCACCAGCCGGTGCATGTCATGCATGCCGAGGACCAGCACGACCGCCTGCGCGGCTGGGAGCCGGCCGTGCAGGCGTGGTCAGCCGCGGGCGCCGATATCGTCATGGGCGGGCATATTCACCTGCCTGCGCTGTGCGACCTGTCGGCGCGGCTGGACGGCCTGAAGCGCCGGCTGTGGTGTGTTCAGGCGGGCACCGCGCTGTCCAGCCGGGTGCGCGCGGGCATACCCAATTCGGTCAACCTGCTGCGCTGCCACGGCCCCGGCGAGCCGCCATCGTGCCGTCTGGAGCGCTGGGACTTTCAGTCTGCCAAGGGCCGCTTCGAATGCGTCCAGTCCAGCGAATTGCCGCTTGGAAGCCTTGGCATGGTCGGCTGAGCGGCCCGGGTCAAGCCCGGGCGCGACGGATTTTCCGGGCGATGAGGCGTGCCCGCAGCACGTCGTAGGTCCAGTTGAAAAAATAGGTGTAAGGCAGGAAGAACAGCGCAATGCCGATGTCCAGCACGAACGCCTGCCACAGGCCGATGCCGAGCCACCAGGCCGCCAGCGGCACGATGGCCAGCAGCAATCCGATTTCAAACAGCACGGCATGAACGGCGCGCACGCCCGCCGTCCGCCTGAAACCCATGCGGCGCTGCGTGCGGTCGAACAGCAGGTTGAACAGCATGTTCCAGCCCATCGCAATCAGCGAAATCATCAGCGTCAGCCAGCCGATGTGCGCCAGCGGGTAGCCCAGCAGCCAGGCACCGAGCGGTGCGCAAATGGCAATGGCCAGCAACTCGAAAAGCAAGGCCTGGAAGAAACGTTCACTGACAGACTTGTCGGGATGCATGGGGGCGGGGTTCTGTTCTGGAGTCAAGGAAAGCCTTGTATTTTCGCTGATCGCGACAGTGCATCCGGACCGCAGCGCTGCCAAGCGCATTTCACTTCGGAATTCAATTGCGTTTCTCGGTTTATCAATCCATCCGGAATCAAAGCGCAGCTGCAAACCTTCAGGTAGCTGGGCAGGGAAAAACTGCTGCATGGGAGATGGATTTAACAATGGAATAACAGCCAAAACGCCTCTGTGCGCACGACGGGTATCAATTGTTAGCTATGTATTCAATAGCAATAATACAAATCCGGTGGAAAAGAAAAAAGGCCTGCGAACCACTGGTTCGCAGGCCCTGGATTACCGGCGCCAGCCGGCGGATGCTCAGAAGCGGTAGCGCAGGCCGACCGTCGTGGCGTTGACGCGGTCGCGGCCATCGCCGGCAAACTTCAGCCTGTGCTCGTCATACTGGAGCACGGCGGACAGCTTCGGATTGAAGGAGTATTCCGCGCCAATGCCGTACGAGACGCCAAAGCCGTTTTCCTTGCCCGACGTGACGCCCGAGCCCGGGAAAGCCGACACATCGGTCCGCCCGTAAGTGGTGCCGAGCTTGCCGAACAGGTTGAACGACTGCGTGATCGGCGCCCGGCCGACCAGGCTCAGGTTGATGCCTTCGGCCTTGGTGTTGCCGCCAGCGCGATCTATCTTGCCGAAATTGGTGTAGCCGAGTTCGAACCCGAAGTTCGGGGTGAAGAACGAGCCGGTGTAAATGTTGTAGACCGTGTCGGAATCATCCGAAGCGAAAGGCCCGAAACCATTGCCCAGCGAATAATCCGACGAGCCAAGGTTCAGGCCGACATAGCCGGCGCCGGGTGAATACAAGGAGTAATTGGCCTGCGCCTGTGCACCCGCGGCAGCCGTCAGTGCAGCGACCGACAGGACGGCGGCTGAAAAGCTGCGGTTGAATGATTTCATGATGCTCCTTTGGTGAATGAATTGATGGCAAGCACAGGGTTGTGACCCCAACTTCCGGCGCTTGTTCCCGAATAATTCTAGGGAATCGAGTGGTTGCAACTGTGCGTTCGGCAGGCAAGTTTTTGTAGGACAGAACGCCGGCTTTGTTTCGTCATGTTGAACGGCCTGGCTGGCTTTCGCTGGTTTTCGCCAGCGTTGGCATTGGCCTGCAGCGCCCTTGTACGCGCTGCGAAGGCTGCTGATAAAGTCGCATCATGCAGCTCATCACTCATCTTCCCGGCAGCAGCGCGCTGGTTCTGGATTCGCCCCACAGCGGCGTGGTTTATCCGCCCGACTTCCTCTACACCTGCGAAACGTCGGTTTTGCGCAAGGCCGAGGACACGCATGTCGAAAAGCTCTACGACTTTGCGCCCGGCCTGGGCGCGCACTGGATCGAGGCGCAGTTCCCGCGCAGCTACCTCGATGCCAACCGCAACACCACGGAACTCGATGTGTCGCTGCTGGACGAACCCTGGCCGCATCCGGTCGCGACCGATCCGGTGGTGCTTTCCAAGGTGCGCCTGGGCAAGGGGCTGATCTGGCGAACGACCGATGACGGCTTGCCGATCTACCAGCGCAGGCTGTCGGTGCAGGAGGTGACGCACCGCATCGAGCACTGCTGGAGGCCCTACCATGCGGCCGTGGCCGGGGCGATCGATGCCGCGCATGCCGCGCACGGCTACAGCATTCATGTCAACTGCCATTCGATGCCGGCGGTGGCTTCGAGCCATGCGACCCATTTTCCGGGCGAAAAGCACCCCGACTTTGTCGTTGGCGACCGCGACGGCAGCACCGCCAGTCCGGCCCTGTCCCAGCGGGTCTGCGCGCATCTGACGGCGCTGGGCTACCGCGTGGCCTACAACCATCCGTACAAGGGCGTCGAGCTGGTGCGGCGCTACAGCGACCCGGCCGCGCACCGGCACAGCATCCAGCTCGAAATCAACCGCAAGCTCTACATGAACGAGGACACGCTGGAGTTGACCGACGGTTTCGACGCGCTCAAAGCGCATCTCCGGTCGCTGGTCGAGTCGCTGCTCAAGACCGATCCCCGTGCGCTCTGACCCTGCCATGCCGACCCAGGCCCGGCTTTCTTCCTGCGGGACGGGCCGCCCCGCGCTTTCGGATGACGCCCGATGATCACCTTTTTCAATGACAGCCACCAGGCGCATGCCCCGCAATTCGAGTTTTTCCGGGGCGAGCGCGTGGCCTGCTTTGAAACCCCGGCGCGCGCCGAATACGTCAAGGCGCGGCTGACCGAGCGGGGCCATCGCTTGCATCGCGCCACGGTCGACAGCCGCGCCATGCTGGGCACGGTGCATGCGCCGCGCTACCTCGATTTTCTGGAGCATGCCTGGCATGACTGGCTGGCGCTGGCGCCGGGCAATGGCGCCTGCCAGCCTTTTCCCTCCATCTGGCCGGTCCGCAGCCTGCGCAGCGACATCGAGCCGCTCAATTTCACCGCCCGGCTGGGCCTGTATTCCATGGACAATGGCTCGCCGCTGTCGGCCGGAACCTGGCTGGCCGCCAAGGCCGGCGCCGATGCGGCAGCCAGCGCCGCCCGACTGGTGGCCGGGGCCCAAGGCGGCGTTCGGGCGGCCTTTTGCTGCAGCCGCCCGCCGGGACACCACGCCGGTGCCGACTTCATGGGAGGCTACTGTTTCCTGAACAACGCAGCGGTGGCGGCGCAGTCGCTGCGCGATGCCGGAGCAAAGCGCGTGGCCATTGTGGATGTGGATTACCACCACGGCAACGGCACGCAAAGCATCTTCTACGAGCGGGCCGATGTGCTGTGCGTCAGCCTGCATGGCGATCCGCTGACCGAATACCCGTTTTTCCTCGGCCATGCCGACGAGACCGGACAGGGCGAGGGCGAAGGCTTCAACCTGAACCTGCCGCTGCCTGCCGGTTGCCCGTCGGCGCGCTGGTTCGAGGCGCTGGAGCAGGCCTGCGTGCGTGTTGGCCGTTACCGCGCCGATGCGCTGGTCGTCGCCCTGGGGCTGGACACGTTCAAGGACGATCCGATCTCGACGTTTGCGCTGAAGTCTGGCGACTTCAGCCGGCTGGGCCAGCGCCTGGGCGCGTTGGGCCTGCCCACGGTCTTTGTGCTGGAGGGCGGGTATGCGGCGGCCGCCCTGGGCATGAATGCGGTCAATGTGATTGAAGGTTTTGAGGAGGCTTGAATGGAAAAAATCGAATGCGTGGTGATTGGTGCGGGCGTGGTGGGGCTGGCCGTGGCGCGCGCCCTGGCCTTGCAGGGCAGGGAGGTGATGGTGCTCGAAGCGGCCGATGCCATCGGCACCGGCACCAGCTCGCGCAACAGCGAGGTGATTCATGCGGGCATCTACTATCCGCAGGGCTCGCTCAAGGCCCTGCTCTGCGTGCAGGGCCGGGCGATGCTGTACGACTACTGCGCCGCGCGCGGCGTGGGCCACAGCCGCTGCGGCAAGCTGCTGGTGGCCACCAGCGACGAGCAGGTGGCGCAGTTGCAAAGCATCATCAAGAAAGCCGCCGCCAACGGTGTGCATGACCTGGTGCTGCTGTCGCGCG
>JAQGMN010000041.1 GCA_028292345.1 Polaromonas sp.
GTGGAGCCACCTGCGCCAGTTCATGTACACCAAGTTCATCGTCGTGGTCGATGACGATGTGGACGTGCGCGACTGGAAAGAAGTCGTCTGGGCCATCACCACCCGCATGGACCCGGTGCGCGACACCCTGATGGTCGAGAACACGCCCATCGACTACCTCGACTTCGCCTCGCCGGTCAGCGGCCTGGGCAGCAAGATGGGCCTGGACGCGACGAACAAGTGGCCGGGCGAGACCCAGCGCGAATGGGGCCGGACCATCGGCATGGACGCGGCGGTGACGGCGCGCATGGATGCCTTGTTCGAGTCGCTGGGGCTTTGAAGCGGCCGCCGCTGCTTCAAAGCCCCAGCGGGCCGGCCTGAGATAATGCGCTGCTCTCCTTCTTCACCAGCCTCTGGACTTACACCATGAACCGCTGCACACCGCACACCTTGGCCATATCGGCCGTTGTGGCCGCCTCGGCCCTGCTGGCTTCCTGCGCCAGCGACTCGACCGGCGGCGCCTCCACCGTCCGGCAATTTCCCGCAGCCGCCCTGCGCGGCGACATGGTGGTGACCGCGCCGCCGGCCATCACGCTGGACGGCAAGGCCGACCGGCTGTCGCCCGGCGCGCGCATCCGCGACGCCAACAACCTGCTGGTGCTGTCTGGCGCGCTGGTGAACCAGAAGGTCGTGGTCAACTACCTGCGCGAAAATGCCGGCAATGTCCATGAGGTCTGGATTTTGAATCCCGAGGAAGCCCGGCTGAAGCGCCCCAACAGCAAGGCGCCCTGGTTCAGCTTGGGCGGCGCGGCGACCCCCGCCACCACGCCAGCGCCCTGAGACGCAGCCGCAAGCCGGCCCGCCGCTGCCCTTACCTGAATTTATCAATCAAACAAGCCGTTTGCGCACTGACCACGGGCGCAAGCAGCTATCAATTTAGTAGTTTCCCATGTCAAAAAAAGTCTTTATCAAAACCTTCGGCTGCCAGATGAACGAGTACGACTCGGACAAGATGAGCGATGTGCTGCATGCCGCCGAAGGCTACGAGAACACGCCCAACATCGACGAGGCCGACCTGATTTTGTTCAACACCTGCTCGGTTCGCGAAAAGGCGCAGGAAAAGGTCTTCAGCGACCTGGGCCGCGTCAAGCACCTCAAAGCCAAGGGCGTGCTGATCGGCGTCGGCGGCTGCGTCGCCAGCCAGGAAGGCGAGGCCATCATTGCGCGCGCGCCCTATGTCGATGTGGTGTTCGGCCCGCAGACATTGCACCGCCTTCCCGCATTGCTGGCCAGCCGCGCCCGTCTGGGCAAGCCGCAGGTGGACATCAGCTTTCCCGAGATCGAGAAGTTCGACCACCTGCCGCCGGCCCGGGTCGAGGGCGCCAGCGCCTTTGTCAGCATCATGGAAGGCTGCTCCAAGTACTGCAGCTACTGCGTCGTGCCCTACACCCGGGGCGAGGAAGTCTCGCGGCCGTTCGAGGACGTGCTGGTCGAGGTCGCCGGCCTGGCCGACCAGGGCGTGAAGGAAATCACGCTGCTCGGCCAGAACGTCAACGCCTACCGCGGCACCATGGGCGGCACCGCCGAGATCGCCGACTTCGCCACGCTGCTGGCGTATGTGCACGACATTCCCGGCGTCGAGCGCATCCGCTACATCACCAGCCACCCCAACGAATTCACCCAGCGGCTGATCGACGCCTATAGCGCCCTGCCCAAGCTGGTCAACCATCTGCACCTGCCGGTGCAGCACGGCAGCGACCGCATCCTGATGGCGATGAAGCGCGGCTACACGGCGATGGAATACAAGAGCACCATCAGGAAGCTGCGCGCCATCCGGCCCGACCTGGCCATGAGCAGCGACTTCATCGTCGGCTTTCCGGGCGAGACCGAGGACGACTTTGAAAAGCTCATGAAGCTGGTCCACGACGTCGGCTACGACACCTCGTTCAGCTTCATCTTCAGCCCGCGCCCCGGCACGCCGGCCGCCAACCTGGCGGACGACACGCCGCACGAGGTCAAGCTCAGGCGGCTGCAGCACCTGCAGGCGGTTCTGGACGACAGCGTGCGCGCCATCAGCGCCAGCCGGCTCGGCACGGTGCAGCGCATCCTGGTCGAAGGCACGGCGCGCAAGGACGCCAGCGAGCTGATGGGGCGCACCGAATGCAACCGGGTCGTGATATTGAAAGGCCAGCCGCGCCTGATCGGCCAGATGGTCGATGTGCGGATCACCGAGACCAGCCAGCGTTCCCTGCGCGGCGAAGTCGTGACGGCAGGCCACGCCCTTGCGGCCTGAGCGCCCTCGCCTGAACCCGCCCTCCAAGCCCATGCTGCAGCGGTTTTCCTTCCGGCCCCTGCTGGTGATTGCCTTCCTGCTGATTGCCGCCCTGCTGGGAACGGCGTCGGTGCGCGCGCTGTTTGCGCTGGAAGACCTGACGCTGCAAAGCCGCGACAACGCGGCCCGCGCGCTCGACCTGAGCGGCGCGGCGCAGTCGCTGCGCGAGCGCAGCGTGTCGATGGAGCGCAGTTCGCGCCAGTCGGTGGTGCTCGATGACCGCATCCTGCGCCAGCGCTTTCGCGACGAAGCCCGCGATGCCACCGCCATCCTGGCGCGGCTGGCGCAGGAAGAGATACCGGCCGCCCGGGAACGGCCCTGGCGCGCGCACCTGGACACCATGCTCGACCTGCTGACCGGGCCGCTGGACACGGCGCTGGACCGCGAGCACCAGCTGGCGCAGGAATTCCGCGAACTCGAAAGCATCAACACCGCCATCGCCCTTCAGGTGCAGCAGGCCATCCAGCAGCGCAACCGGTCGCTGCAGGACCGGTTAGAGACCAGCCGCCAGCACCTGGCGCAGCAGGTGACCTGGGCCATCGTGCTGGCGGTCTTCATGGCGCTGGCCTTCGGCGTGTGGTTCACCCGGCCGCTCAAGCGGCTGGAAAACGCCATCGTCGGCCTGGGCGAGAACCGGCTGGGCGAGGTGATTGCCATCCACGGCCCGGCCGACCTGGCGCTGGTCGGCGAGCGGCTGAACTGGCTGCGCCTGCGGCTCGTCGAGCTGGACGCCGACAAGTCGCGCTTCCTGCGGCACATCTCGCATGAACTCAAGACCCCGCTGGCGTCGCTGCGCGAGGGCGTGTCGCTGCTGGAGGACGGCGTGGCCGGCCCGCTGAGCCAGGACCAGCGCGAAATCGCGCAAATCCTCAAGCACAACACCGGCGTGCTGCAAAGCCAGATCGAGGACCTGCTGCGCTTCAACACGGCAGCTTTCGAGGCGCGCCAGCTGCGCCGGCAAACGGTCGACCTGCTGCAGCTCATCGAAAACGAGGTCGATGCACAGCGGCTGCAGTGGCGCGCCAGGGAACTGACGGTGAACATCAGCGGCGAGCCGCTCAAAATGGAGGTGGACCCGGAAAAAATCGGTACCGCGCTGGCCAACCTGCTGTCCAACGCCATCCGCTACTCGCCGCTCAAAGGTACCATTGAACTTTCACTGAGCCAGCAGCCTGGCCTGGTGCACATCGACATCCGGGACCAGGGTGCCGGTGTCGCGCCAGCGGACCGGGAACGCATTTTCGAGCCCTTTTACCGGGGCGAGCGCCAGCCGGAGGGCGGCGTTCGCGGCAGCGGGATCGGGCTGTCGATCGTGCAGGAATACATCGCCGCGCACGGCGGACGCATCGAGTTGCTGCCGCAGGAAGCGGGCTCCCATTTCAGAATCGAGTTTCCCCATGCCTACAAGAGCTGAGTTTTTTGCGCGCTTCGGCGGCCGGAACGGCTGGCGCCTGCCTGGCGCTGCGCTGGCGGCGGCCCTGCTGGCGGCCTGCTCGCTGGTCGCGCCGGCCCCGAGCGTCCCG
>JAQGMN010000329.1 GCA_028292345.1 Polaromonas sp.
GGCGCGCGCGTTACATGCTGGGCCATCCGGCCACCGGCCCGTCCACGGCAGAAAACAATTGACGGTCGGCATGGCGGACCGATTCCCCTTGGCGCCTGCCAGGTGCTTGATAACGAAAGGCTGACCATCCCATGACCCCCGAACGCCATACCCTGCGCGCAGGCCGGCTTGCGCTGGAGGTGCTGCCCGCCGCCGGCGGCAGCATTGCCCGCTTCGACCACCTGGGCGACGCGGGCCGCCAGCCCTTGCTGTGCGGGACCGACGAGCACTATGCCGATGTGCTGGAGTCGGCCTGCTTTCCCCTGGTGCCCTATGCCAACCGGATTCGTGGCGGCCGTTTTCAGTGCGATGGCCGCGAGGTGCGCCTGGCCGCCAACCTGCCGGGCGACGCCAGCCCGCTGCACGGGCAAGGCTGGCGCGCGGCCTGGTCGGTGCAAAGCGTGGCTGGCGACCGCATCGACATGGTTTTTCGCCATGACGCCGGCGAGTGGCCGTGGGCCTATGAATCGCGCCAGCGCATTGAGCTGTCGCCCGAGGGTTGCACCATCGAGCTGAGCTGCCGCAACCTGTCGGACCGGCCCATGCCCTGCGCCCTGGGCCTGCACCCGTATTACCCCTGCACCGCGCAGACGCTGCTCGACACCGGGGTGTCCAGCGTCTGGACCGTGGACCGGGACGTGCTGCCGGTTGACAAACTGCCTGCCACCGGACGCTACAGCCTGCAAAATCGCCCGATCTGCGGCCAGGACCTGGACAACGGCTTTGACGGCTGGAGCGGCCAGGCGCGCATCACCTGGCCCGGCCAGCCCGTGGCGCTGGAACTCTCGTCGCCTGATGCGGCGTATTTCCAGGTGTACTCACCGGTCGGGCGCGGATTTTTTGCCGCCGAGCCGGTCCAAAACGCCAATGCCGCGCTGAACGCCCCGCAGGATCAGTGGCCGGCGCTGGGCATCGAGTTGCTGGCGCCGGGAGAAAGCCTGCAGTTGCGGGCGCGGTTCAGGGTGTTTGAATCGGCGGTGCGGGCTGGAGGTTGAAAGCGGCTGGACAGGGGCGTTGAATTGCGGTCAAAAATGCAAACTCAGCGGCTAAAAAAAATCGCCCTATTGCGGCACCAGCCCGGCCGCCTTCACCAGCTCGGCATGAATCCGGATCTCTTCCGAGATCACCTGCGCCAGTGGTTTGGCATCGTCCGCTGCGGGCTCCATGCCGATCTCGATCAGCCTGTTTTTGGCGTCGCTGCGCAGCAGTGTTTTGACCGACTTGCCGAGCTTGTCCACGATGGGCTGGGGGGTTTTGGCGGGCACCAGCAGGCCGATCCATGCCGACAGCACGACGTTGCTGACGCCGCCTTCCTTCAATGTCGGAATCTCGGGCGCCGAAATGGCGCGCTTCTCGCTGAGCACGCCCACCGGGTGCAGCTTGCCGGACTTGATGTGCGGCAGCGCTTCGGGCAGCGGGGCGAAAGCCATGTCCACCTGCCCGCCGATCAGGTCCGTGATTGCCGGGGCGCCGCCCTTGTAAGGAATGTGCAGCAGTTTGGTGCCGGTCTGGCTTTCAAACATCAGGCCGGCCAGGTGCTGCGGACTGCCGTCGCCCGAGGAAGCGTAGGTCAGCTTGCCGGGGCTGGCCTTTGCGGCTGCGAGTATGTCGGCCGCCGTGCCGTACCTGGCCTTGTCGCGCACCACCAGCACCATGGCCTGGTTGACCAGCTTGGTCACGGCGATGAAGTCGGTTTCAGGGTTGTAGGGCAGCGTTTTGAAAATGCTCTTGTTGGTGGTCAGGAAGGAGGCGGGCGACACCATGACGGTGTAGCCGTCCGGTGGCGCTTTGGCCACCACCGGAACGCCAATCTGGCCGGAAGCCCCGGCCCGGTTGTCCACGACGAAGGGCTGGCCCAGGTCGGTGGTCAATTGCTGGCTGACCAGACGCGCCACCATGTCCACACTGCCGCCGGCCGGCAGCGCGACGATGACCTTGACCGGGTGGTCGGGGTAGGCGCCCTGCGCTGCGGACGGCGCGGTAAACATCAGGCTGGATGTGGCAAAAAGTGCCACAAAGATGGATGGAATGATTGAGCGAGTAAAACCAGGGCGATTGGAAGAAGGGCAATCAAGAGGCATGGCTTGCTTTCAGGGTTGAGGAAAGGTGGTGCGCTGTCCGTGTCGCACTCCGATTTACTGCCGATAAGTAAGCAATCTGTGTGCCAGCCGATCGCTGCCTTTGCGTGTCCGGGATACTCGGATCAGATTTTAATTACACTATATATTTAATAGCAACTTACACCCGTATCCATTGCGCAAACGGCCTTTTTTATCATCAAATCAGCCAGAAACAGAGGCATTTTTGACGCTCAGCCTTTTCGACGAACCGCCCCCGCGTTATGAAGCGCCCCAACCCATCGCGCAGGGCGCCGTGCTGCTGCGCGGCTTTGCCCTGGATCAGGGCGAAGCGCTGCTTCAGGCGGCGCAGCAGGTCATCGCGGCCGCGCCCTTGCGCCATCTCATGACGCCCGGCGGGCGCGCCATGTCAGTCGGCATGACCAACTGCGGCGCGCTGGGCTGGGTGTCGGATCGCACGGGCTACCGCTATAGCAACACCGATCCGCTCTCGGGCCAGCCTTGGCCGGCCATGCCCGCCTGCCTGCTGGATCTGGCGAAACGGGCGGCGGCCGAAGCGGGCTTTGGCCATTTCAACCCCGACGCCTGCCTGATCAACCGCTACCAACCCGGCGCGCGCCTGTCGCTGCACCAGGACCGCGATGAAAGCGATCTGAGCGCGCCCATCGTCTCGGTGTCGCTGGGGCTGCCGGCGGTGTTTCTGTTCGGCGGTCTGCAGCGCGGCGACCGCTCCGCCCGGTATGGGCTGGCGCACGGCGACGTGGCGGTGTGGGGCGGCGCGTCGCGGCTGGCGTTTCACGGCGTGGCGCCGCTGGCCGATGGCGAGCACCCGGTTCTCGGGCGCCAGCGCATCAACCTGACGTTTCGCCGCGCCGGCTAGCGCTGCGGCATGGCGCGCCGGGCCAGGGCGAGCCAGCCCAGCCCGTCCGGCGTCGCCCCCGGCGCCAGGCCGCGCACCGGCTTGTACTCGCAGCCCACCCAGCCGCCATAACCCAGCTCATCGAGCAGCGCGAACAGATACGGATAGTTGATTTCGCCCAGGTCGGGCTCGTGGCGCCCCGGCGCGCCCGCAATCTGGAGGTGGCCGATGCGGCCCGTTGGCATGTAGTGACGCAGCTTCATCGCCAGGTCGCCCTCGGCCACCTGGCAGTGGTACAGGTCCATCTGCACCTTGAGGTTTTCCGCGCCGACTTCATCCACAATCGCGTGCGCCTGGTCCTGCCGGTTCAGGAAATAGCCGGGAATGTCGCGGTTGTTGATCGGCTCGATCAGCACGTCCACACCGACAGCCGCCGCCTGGGCCGCCGCCAGGCGCAGGTTGCGGGCATACACGGCCTGCGCGGCCTCGCGCGGCACGCCGCACGGCAGCACGCCGGCCATGACGTGGATGCGCGGACAGTCCAGCGCCTGCGCGTATCCGAGCGCCAGCGCCAGCCCGGCCGCAAATTCAGCTTCGCGCCCGGGCAGGCAGGCCGTTCCCTTTTGCGGCGACGCCCAGGCCGCTTCGATGCTGGCGGCATCCGTCCCGCCGGGCGGCGTGTTGAGCAGCACAAGCTGCAGGCCGTTGGCGGACAGCAGCACCTTCAGCTCGGCCGCGGGCCAGGCATAGGGCGACAAAATTTCAACCCCCTTGAAGCCGTCGCGCGCGGCGGCTTCAAAACGTTCGGCAAAAGGCAGTTCGGCGTAGAGCCAGTTCAGGTTGGCGGCGAATTGGGGCATGGAATTTCAGGCTTTCGGCTGGTTGGCAGGGTCGTCGGCGCCGGGCGCGGTTTTGCATTCCCAGAAAATCCGCGCGCTGCAATGGCGGCAAATTTCTGGGTCGAGCTTGCCGAAGATGTGGGAAATGGCGGTGAACTTGTCAGGAAACTGGTGCTCGGGCCCGAGCACGTCGGTAAAACCGGTCTTGCGCCACATGTGGATCACCTCCGGGCGCGGCCGGTGAAAGTACAGGTTGCCGCCCATCGCGCGGCGCGCGGCCAGTTCGGCCGCCCACAGTTCGGCGCCGGCCAGGTCGATGAAGTTCATGCTCTTGGCCATCACCAGCAAATGTTTTTGCGGATTCGGCTGGCTGCGCAGCGCGTGCAGGATGTCGGCCACATGCTGCGTGGCGCCGAAATACACCTCGCCCTCCATGCGCAGCAATTTCAGCTGCGGACACTCGGGTAGACAGGCCCCCACGCTCCCCGCTTCGCGTGGTTCGCTGCCCCCCGAGGGGGCCGCTGCGCCTGCGGTCTGGCGGAGCCAGTCCCGCGGCCCTGGCTGGTGGGGAGGTGGTGCCCCTGCGCTTCGGCCTGTGTCCGGTTCAGGCTGGGGGGCATCGTCAATCACCACAAACTGCCGGTCCGGCCCCCGGCTGTCAAACCCCATGGTGCGCATGGCGGGCCGCGAGGTGCGGTACAGAAACGACATCAGCGACAGCAGCATGCCCAGCAGGATGGCCACCTCCAGCCGGATCGTGACGGTGGCGACCAGCGTGGTCAGCGCCACCGCGAAATCGGTCCGGCTCAGGTCGAACAGCTGGCGCCAGCGCTTCAGGTCCAGCAGGCCCAAGGCCACCAGCACCAAGAGGCCCGCCAGCGCGGCCATCGGAATCTGCGCCAGCAGCGGCCCGCTGACGGCGACCAGCCCCAAAAGCAGCAGCGCCGAGAACACCGACGCCAGCGGCGTGCGGGCGCCGGCCTCCAGGTTGGGCATGGAGCGGTTCATGGAGCCGCAGGACACGTAGCTGGAGAAAAATCCGCCGACGATGTTCGACAGCCCCTGGCCCCGGAACTCGCGGTTGGCGTCGATGCGCTGGCCCGAGCGCAGCGCCACCGCCCGGGCAATCGCAATCGCCTGGCCCAGCGCGACGATGGTGAGCGCGAACGCCAGGCCGACCAGGTCGGATGCCTGCGCCCAGCTGATGCGCGGCACCTCGAAGCGCGGCCACGGCGTGGCGATCGTGCCCACCAGGCGCAGCGCCGACGAGGGCGTGGCGCTGCCGGCCGTCCACCGGCCCCAGAACCAGGCCAGCGCGGTGGCCACGGCCAGCCCGATCAGCATGTAGGGCCAGTTGCGGCGAAACCGGCGCAGCCCGAGCGCCACCGCCAGCGTGATGCCGGCCACGGCCAGCGCCGCGGGATGGGCGTTCGGCAACTGCGTCAGCACATGCGCCAGCACGCCCGCCGCGCTGTGTTCGGGCGCAGCGGCCAGGCCCAGCAGATCGGGCAGCGCATGCACCGCGATCAAGAGCGCCGCGCCCGACGTGAAGCCGAACAGCACGGCCGGCGAGATGAAATTGGCCAGCACGCCCAGCCGCAGCGCACCAATCAGCCACTGCAGCACGCCGACCATCACGGTGACGGCCAGCGCCAGCTGGATGTACATCGGGCTGAACGCCATGGCCAGCGGCGACAGCATGGCAAACAGCGCCAGCGAGTTGGCATTGGTCGGGCCGGACATGACATGCCAGCTGGAGCCGAACAGCGCGGCAACGATGCAGGGAACGATGGCGGTGTACAGCCCGTACTCGGGCGGCAGGCCGGCCAGCGTGGCAAAGGCGATGCCCTGCGGCAGCACCAGCACCGCGCCGAGCAGGCCGGCCAGCGCATCGGCGCGCAGCGTGGCGGTCGTGAGCTGGCGGACCCAGGCGCCGAAAACCCGCTCGGCCAGCCGTTCCAGGGCGGCGGTGAAGGCAATGGCGGTGCTGGCGTCAAAAGGTTTCATGGCGGGGGTTTGAGCATACTGCGCGCGCAGCTGCTCCGGCTTCAGGCGCTCAGGCGAGGCCGGACCAGCGCAGCAGCAGGCCGGCGGCCGCCGAGGCGGCGATCACCGGAATCACGCCCCACTTCAGGCGCCACAAGGCCACGGCCGCCAATAGCATCAGTGTCAGCGCCACCCAGTCAAGTTGTGTATCAAACAGGCCGCTTGCGCCCGCCGGATAAGCGATAGCAGCTATGAAAAACAGAGCAAGATTGGCGATCACGCCGACCACGGCGGCGGTCACGGCGGCCAGCGGCGCGGTCAGCTTGAGGTTGCCGCGCGTCGATTCGACCCACGGCCCGCCCGCCAGGATGAAGATGAACGAGGGCAAGAAGGTGAACCACGTCGCCACGCAGGCGGCCAGCGCCGCGCCCAGGAACAGCGCCTCCGGCCCGAGCACCTGCTTGACCCAGCCGCCGACAAAGCCGACAAACGCCACCACCATGATCAGCGGGCCGGGCGTGGTTTCGCCCAGCGCCAGGCCGTCCATCATTTGCAGCGTGCTGAGCCACTGGTAATGCCCGACCGCCATCTGGTTCACATACGGCAGCACGGCATAGGCGCCGCCAAAGGTCAGCAGCGCGGCCTTGGTGAAAAACCAGCCGATCTGCGTGAGCGTGCCGCTCCAGCCGTGGGTAGACAACAGCGCCGCCATCGGCAGCAGCCAGAGCGCGGCGCCGGCCAGCAGCACCATGGCCAGGCGCGAGCGGCTGAACAGCGCATGCGGCGGCGTGGGCGTGTCGTCGTCGATCAGGGCCGCGGCGCGAACCCCGTGGGCCACCGGCGCATGGCCCTTGCCGTGCGCCAGGCTGCCCGGCGCCACGCGCGCCAGCACGGCGCCCGCCAGCATGGCGCCCAGCACGACCAGCGGAAAGGGCAGCTCCAAAGCCCAGATCGCTATGAAACTCATCGCTGCTATCGACCACGGGACGGGCGCCAGCAGCGGATTTCCCAGTGATTTGCTGGCAATGCGGTGCAGCGCGTGCAGCACGATGGCGGCCACCGCCGGCTTGATGCCGTAGAAAACCCCGGCCACCAGCGGCTGCTGGCCAAAGGCCATGTAAATCCAGCTCAGCAAGATCAGCAGCGCCAGCGACGGCAGGAAAAACAGGGTTCCCGCGACCACGCCGCCCCAGGTCCGGTGCATCAGCCAGCCCAGGTAGGTCGCCAGCTGCTGCGCCTCGGGGCCGGGCAGCACCATGCAGAAGTTGAGCGCATGCAGAAAGCGCTGTTCAGACACCCAGCGGCGGCGCTCGACCAGCTCGCGGTGCATGATGGCGATCTGCCCGGCCGGCCCGCCGAAGCTGATGAAGCCGAGCAGCAGCCAAAAGCGCAAGGCCTCGCGGAAAGAGACAGCCGCCGGCTGCTGGGCGCCCATCTCAGGCCCGCTGCAGCTTGAACACCGCTCGGCTGGCCCGCGCGTTGGGCCAGAAGCGGATTTCCTGGCCGTCCTGCAGGCCGAAGGCATCGAGAATCCGCAGCCGGTTCTGGCCGGCCAGCGCGGCAAAGTCCGTCAGCGTGCCGACGCGGATGTTCGGGGTGTCGTACCACTGGTAGGGCAGCACCTTGGTCACCGGCATGCGCCCGCGCAGCACCGCCAGCCGGTTCGGCCAGTGGCCGAAGTTGGGAAAGGCGACGATGCCGATGCGGCCCACGCGGGCCGTTTCGCGCAGCATGACCTCGGCATTGCGCAGATGCTGCAGGGTGTCGATCTGCAACACGACGTCGAAGGAGTCGTCGCCGAACAGGGCCAGGCCGTCTTCCAGGTTGAACTGGATCACGTTGACGCCGCGCGCCACGCAGGCCTGCACATTGACGTCGTCGATCTCGACGCCGTAGCCCGAGCAGCCGCGCTCCCGGATCAGGTGGTCGAGCAGCGCGCCGTTGCCGCAGCCCAGGTCGAGCACGCGCGCGCCCTGGGGCACCAGCCGGGCAATCGACAGCTGGTC
>JAQGMN010000368.1 GCA_028292345.1 Polaromonas sp.
TGGCTTCAAAATGGATGTGCATCTGCGTGCCCATCAGCGGGCGCACCAGATCGGCCATGCTTTGTACCTGCCGGTCCACGTCAAACACTTCGGGATGAAGCGGCTGCTGCCGGGCAAACGCGAGCAGTTGCCCGGTGAGCTTGGCCGCACGCCCCACCGTGTCGAAGATCCGCTCCAGGTAATGCTCCCGCTGGTCCTGCGCAAGGCCGGGGCTGCGCAGCAACTCGGCCGAGGCGCTGATCACAGCCAGCAAGTTGTTGACGTCATGGGCAATGCCGCCGGTGAGCTGGCCCAGAGTCTCGAGCTTTTGCGACTGCCGCAGCGCATTTTCCGAATGCAGCAGCTCGCTCGTGCGGTGGTCCAGCACTTCGTGTGTCAGGCGCAGGTCGAGTTGCGCCTGCAAGCGCTGCAGGGCCAACCAGGTCCGCTGGGCCACTTCCTCGACCAGCGCAAGTTCGCTGTCCGACCAGACGCGCGGCGCGGCATTGAGCACGAACAACAGCGCTGCAAAGCGCCCGTTCTTGACCAGCGGCGCGACAATGAGCGCCTTGTGGCGCATGGGCTGGTTGCTCACCAGCGGCGCGCCTCGGGTGGTGAGCACATCCTGGTCGATGTCATGGACGGCCACCGTGCGGCCAGCGCGCAACTGCTCGGCCCGTAACACCGCAAAGTTGTCCAGCCGGTGCTCGCCCGCGACGCTGCGAAAGCCCCCGGCCGTCCAGTCCTGGTGCACCAGGCAGCACTGGCCCGCCTCATCAATTTCGCCATAGCCGACGCAGCTGGCCTGTAGGTACTGGCCCAGCTTTTCGGCCGCCACTGCCATCAGCGCCTCCGGCGTGGTGGTGTCGCGCAGGGCATCGGTGAGTTCGACCCGAAAGGCCTGCTGCCGTTGCTTGTCGGCCAGGCTTTCTTGCGCCTGGACCTGCGCGGTGGTCTCCGTGGTAATACAGTGCACGCCGACAACCGCGCCTGCCCCATCGCGTAAGGGAAGATAGGAAAACGACCACCAGGTCCGCTCGGCGTAACCGTTGCGGCTCAAGGTGAGTGGCCTGTTTTCGTGAGCGGATTCTTCACCGCTGAGGGCCTGGTTGAGAAGGGGTTCCAAGTCGGCCCGCAGCTCAGGCCAGACCTGGGCAAACGGCTGGCCCATCACGCCTTGCTGGCGTGCGCCTTGCATCGGCGCGAAGGCGCCATTAAAAAAGAAAAGAAGCTCTGGCCCCCAAAGGACATACATGGGCCTGGCGCTGCCCAGGATCGTCGCGAGCACGCACTTCAGGCTCTCGGGCCAGCCCTCGGGCGCGCCCAGCGGGGTGTCGCTCCAGTTGCAGGCGTTGATGAGGGCGCCCATTTCGCCGCCATGCGCCAGGAAGCCCGGCAGGGCCGGTACACGCTTGTTCTCAGGCATATTTTTTATCCCCTTGCGTGAGGTTTGGCGGTATCGAGCATGCCGAACAGGGTGAGCTCTCTTGCCCTCGGCTCGGCGTCTAGTCCTACAAATGTACCCGTTCAGTTGACTGGGCCATTGATTATTCGCATGGCTCGGGCCCATGCGGTGCTTTTCCCAGCTTCATCAATTTGCTGCTGAATATCTGTTTAGCAGCCGTCCAGGCCGACCATCGGGCAAGGCAATGGTCCACAGCATCGCACCCTTCTGGCTTCTCAGTGCCCGATGAGTCGAAACCAGAAAAAATGCTTGCGCGCGGCATCTGCAGCCTCCTACGCCGCGCAACCTGCCGGGCAGGCAAAGATAGTGCTTATGGTCCAGGTTGAAGCAACAAGCAAAGTGTTGGCGCAGAGCGCTGCAACTGCCCAGGCGCTGCAGGGTGGCCTCATATTGGCCGGCTTTACCTTTCCAAATCCCAGCCATTCATATCTTTGCTGAAAGTGACTTCACATGAAAACTGACCAGCAGCTTCAAAAAGACATTGCCGATGAATTGGCATGGGAACTGGGCGCCCATGCAAAGAAAATCGACTCCGTGGCCACCAATGGAACGGTGACGCTTGGCGGGCAGGTGGCCATTTACGCGCACAAGCAGCGCGCCCACCATGCCGCGCAGCGTGTGGCGGGCATCAAGTCGCTCGCCGTGCACATCGAAGTCAAGCAGAGAAACACCGGCGCAAGCAGGCCGCACTGGACCACATTTTGACTTTTTAAAGTCGCCTGAAAACGGCCAGTGTTCACGGACGCAAATTCGCTACGCGGCCCAAGTGCATGGATGCTGTGTTGAACTGCATGGCCTTCTACCATCATTCAAGATTCATCCCAGCCTGAGGTATTTCAGTCCAGTTTGAATAACGCTGGTACGAGGCAAAGCACAAAAAGGCCGCGTAATTGTCGGGTTAACTACTACACGATTCAGGGGCAACTTCATTGTCCCTGGCTTGTTCGGATCTCGCCGTCTCCCACAAAGTAAAGAAAAAGCTGGCGCCTTCCTCCGGCGCTGCTTCGGCCCAGACCCGTCCTTCGTGACGCACAATGATCCGGCGCACCGTGGCCAGGCCGATGCCGGTGCCTTCAAACTCGGACGGGCTGTGCAGGCGCTCGAAGGTGGCAAACAGCTTGTCGGCATGCGCCATGTCAAACCCGGCGCCATTGTCCCTCACAAAGAACACCGCCTGGGTCTGCGATCCCGGCGTCATCCCGACCTCGATGGCCGCATCAAGCTGCTTGGCCGAAAACTTCCAGGCATTGCCGATCAAATTCACCAGCACCTGGCGCAGCAGCCGCGCATCTCCCATGCATTGCATTCCCGCCTGCACCGCGCTGCGCACGGTGCGCTCGGGATCGCGCGCACGGCAGTCGTCAAAGGCTTCCTGCGCCAGGGCGGTCAGATCGACCTGTTCATGCCGGAGATCAATTTGTGAGAGGTTCGCCAGTGACAGCAAAGCGTCCGTCAGCTCTGCCATCTGCTGTACGTTGCTTTTTACTCTTTGAAGGTAATGATGGCCCTTGTCATTGAGGCTGCCAGCCACAGGGTGGCCGAGCAATCTGCACAAGTTTGCGATGGTGCTCAGCGGGCCGCGCAGGTCATGCGCCACGGCGTGCGAGAACGCTTCGAGCTCTCGAACGGACGCCTGGAGTTGCTCGGTTCGTTTGACAACCCTGCCCTCCAATTGCGAGTTCAGCGCCTCCAAGTGCC
>JAQGMN010000064.1 GCA_028292345.1 Polaromonas sp.
TGCAGTGGCACCACATGCTGTCCAGCGCCGGCTATCCGGCCGACAGCGTGGCCAACCTGAAAATCAACACCCTGGCCGACGGACTGTTCCATGCCGCGACCTATGTCTTTGTGCTGTGGGGCCTGGGTCAGCTCTGGAGGGCGGCCCGGAAGCCCCACTTTCGCTGGGCGCCCGGGCTGCTGGCCGCTTCCATGCTGATGGGCTTTGGCCTGTTCAACACGGTCGAGGGGCTGGTCAATCACCAGCTCCTGGGCATCCACCATGTCAATGAAACCGTTCCCCAGGACGAGTGGATTTACTGGGATGTCGGTTTTCTGCTCTGGGGAGTTGCCATGCTGGTCGCGGGCTGGCTGCTGACCAGGCGCTACCGCAGCCAAATGTCAGGGCAGGGCGTGCCGGCGCTTTCGCACCGCCGCCGGCCCCAGGCCATGCTGTCTGCCGGCACCGCGCCCCAGTCCGGGCAAGGGCCCGACCTGTCCAGCGAGTCCGTGGCTGGAGAGGAAGACCCCGGCGCATCGCTTGACCTTGCCGCGGCCAACAGCACCGGCGGCAACAAGCCAGCGCCTGTTTCAGAGCCTTCGTCCACCCTCCTTCCCGGCGACGAAGCGCCTGAAGGAACACCCGGGACCGGCGAAGGACTCTGCCGCGAATGCGGCGGCTCCGGCCGCGTCGGCGATGCAGCCTGCCCTTCATGCAACGGCAGCGGCAAGGTCACCGTCGGTATCGGCGGGGCATGACGCCGCATGGCCCTGCCGCTGAACCCGGCCTGTCAATTCACTGAATTCAACATTGTCAACAAAGGACGTCCCATGAACCCGATCACCAGTGCCCTGATGCCCAATGCCACCAACATGATCCGGCTGGACCATACCCACACGATGGCCACTTTCCACCAGTACAAAACCAGCAGCAAGCCCCAGGTCAAGCGCGGACTGGTCAACACCGTTTGCCTGGCGCTGGAGGTCCATGCCCAGCTGGAGGAGGAAATCTTTTACCCGGCCGTTCGCGAAGTCACCGACAACGAGGCCATCAAGAAGGCGGTTCCCGAGCATGCCGAGATGAAACGGCTGATTGCCCTGCTGCGCGATATGGAGCCCGAGGATGTGCGCTACGACGACACCTTCATGGAATTGATGCGCGATGTGATGCACCATGTGGCCGACGAGGAAACCCAGATTCTTCCCGAGGCCGAGCGGCTGCTGCAGGACCAGCTCGGCGAGCTGGGCGGCAGGATGATGAAGCGAAGGCTCGAACTGGTCGCACCGCGCACCGCGGACATCGCGGTGAACATGGCGCGCGCCATGCCCGCACCGTCGATCGCGATGCTGGCAGGCGCCACCGTGGCCGGGGTGCTGCTGGGCAGGCGTCTGATGCGTCATTGACCCTTCAATCTTGAGGCAAAGCGCCGGGTCTTGGTTCGGGTTCAGAAACAGGTCTTTTGACCGCGCGCCTTGAGCCTTGAGTTCCAGATGCCCGCCGGGAGATAGCACAAGGCCGTGTGTGTTCCCGGCAGGCAACAGTTCTGCCGATGAACGGAGTGACTGCCTCTGCATTGCTGAAGCTACCGAGTGTTGGATTCAGGTTTGTTTCTTGTAGGACACATTGCTGACATTTGAAGATATTTGTGTTTTTATTCTGTTTTTTGACGGATTCTGTAAAAATGCGCAAATCAATTTGAAATTTGATTCGTGCATTTTCGCAAACACACTTCCCTTCGACTGGACAGCAATATGAAACATAAATCAAGCTACCCGGGTTTCAGACCCTTGCTCGCAGCTCTATTGCTGAGTGCTGTGGTATCCGGCTGCGGTGGAGGAAGCGATGCGGGCCGTGATCCTGTCCTGGGCACAGGCAACGCGACGGCCATTCTTGTTGTACCACCCGGCGCGATCCTGCCGGGAACACCCGTCCCAGGCGCCACGCCAGGGGGGCCCAGTTGTAACGTCGGTGGTCCACGGATCACGGCAACCGACCCAACGAACGGTAACCAGTTTGTTGCGACGAGCACAAGCGGAGCAACCAACAACGGAAAACTGGTTACCGCCAGTTTCAACGGTGCCATCAATCCCGGAACTATCAATGCCGCAACATTCAAGCTGGCGCCGACCGGGCAAATGCCTGTCGTGCCTGCGTCGGTGACTTACAACGCGGCCACCCGGATCGCAACGCTGGCCACCTCATCGGCATTGCTGCCCAATACCGCCTATACCGTGCTGATCGATGGTTCGGTTGCAAGCGACACCGGCACGCCGATTGGCTGCAGCTATGCGTGGAATTTCAAGACAGCCGCCGTGCCGTCCACCGGCTTGCAGGCGGTCAATCTCGACTGCGCTGCAGACTTTGCTATTTTGGCTGGCTCGACGGTTACCAACACCGGGCCTACCGTGATCAACAATGGCGATCTTGGAATAAGCCCGGGGTCCGCAGTGACCGGTTTCCCGCCGGGAACGATCAACGGCGGGACCATTCGTGTGAACGACGACAAGGCGAACAATGCCAAGCTTTGCCTGACGACGGCGTACAACGATGCTGCGGGCCGTACCACGGCGCCCATCGCCGTTTCAGGAAACATTGGCGGCCAGACGCTTGCCCCGGGCCTCTACAAATCGACTTCGACCCTGGAAATCTCGTCGGGTGACCTCACGCTGGCGGGGCCTGCCGACGGTATCTGGATTTTTCAGATCGCCTCGACGCTGACGACCACCGCGGCGCGGCAGATTATTCTTTCCGGCGGCGCCCAGGCCAAGAATGTGTTCTGGCAAGTCGGCACGTCGGCTACGTTGGGAACCACGT
>JAQGMN010000074.1 GCA_028292345.1 Polaromonas sp.
TTTTTCCGCCTGTTCCCCGCGCACGCCAACGCCAGCGGCCAGTCCATTGCAGCCAGCAAGGTGCGCCTGAAATACGGCCACGTCATCGAATGCGTGGGCGCGGTGAAAGACGCCGAAGGCCGCATCACCGAAGTGCAGGCCCAACTGATTCCCGACACCAAGAGCGGCACGCCGGGATCGGATTCGGTGAAGGTGAAAGGCGTGATCACCTGGGTCGGCGTGAACGACGCGGTGCCCGCCGAAGTGCGGCTGTACGAGCGCCTGTTCAGGGAAGCGCAACCCGAAGGCGGCGGTGTGGACTTTTTGACGAACCTGAATGCTGACAGCCTGAAGGTGATGAGCGCCTACGTCGAGCCGTCACTGGCCAACGGCGGCGCGATAGAAGCCAAGGCCGATGACAAGTTCCAGTTTGAGCGGCACGGGTATTTTGTGGCGGACCGGGTGGATCATGCGGCAGGGAAGCCGGTGTTTAACTTGGCTGTGGGGTTGAAGGATTCGTGGGGCAAGTGATGCACAGCACGCGCTTTGACTTGCCGGTGATCTTGACGGAACACGCCAGACTTCGCATGGCAGAGCGCGGCATGGATACGGCGCTGGTTCTGGAAATCATTGATACCGGCATTTTCAAGGACGCGGGCAAGGGTCACTGCTGGCTGTACAAGCATTTTGATGGCCGTGCGGATAATTTGCTCTGCGTGGCCGCGGTGATTGAAAATGCACTGGTGGTCAAAACCATCATGCATCACTGGGAGCCCGTACCATGAAAAGCATTTATTTTGAAAACGACGACATCCTGCAAATCCGCATGTCGGACAAGCCCATCGTGCGCGAAGTGTCGCAGGACTGGCATACCAACATCAGCTACGCCGAGGACGGCACGATTGTGGAAATCGTGCTGCTGGATGCGCGCAAGGAAGGCGTGTTACCTGTTGAATTCAGAAAAGCGGCTTGACACGGGTCACCACTCACGCAAGCGATGAACAAGTTTTTTTTGTAGCCCAGGATTTTCATCCTGTTTGATCGTATTCAATGCCCCGCCCCCAAACCATCCAAATCTTCCTCCCCGCTGGCGACCCGCGCGGCATGCGCGTAGCCGAAATCACGACGCGCATCATTCGCGTCGTCGAAGTGCCGCGCAGCCAGCTTGGCGAATTCATCAAGACCCCGGAAGCACAGCAGGTGGGCGTGTACTTCTTACTGGGAGAGTTGTCCGAAGCGGGCTTGCCGTGCGTGTACATCGGTCAATCCGGATGCGTCGGCGCGCGGCTGGCCCAACACAACCAGGGCAAAGACTTTTGGAACCGAGCGATGGTGGTGATCTCGCTCACCAACAGCATGACGCAAACGCATGCGCTGTTTTTGGAGTGGTTTGCGATTTCAGAGGCTACCAAGGCCGGGCGTTACAGCCTGGAAAACGGCAACGCCGGCGCACGGCCCCACACGCCTGCGCCGCTGGAGGCGGACTGCCACGAGATTCACGAAACCGCCGCCACTCTGCTGGCCACGCTGGGGCAGCCGATTTTTGAGCCGCTGACGAATGCGGCCACATTCTCGGGGGCGAAGGAACTTTTCTACTGCAAGGGCTCGGGCGCCGACGGTGTAGGCGAGTACACAACTGAAGGTTTTGTAGTGCGCAAAGGCTCGCGCGGACGGGTTGACAACGTAGCGTCCATTCAGGGCACATCGCACCAGCGCTTTCGCGACCAACTGGTGACTGAAGGCATCATGGCCGCACAAGACGGCCTGTACGTCTTTACCCGCGATCATCTATTCGCCAGTCCCAGCATGGCCGCTCTGGCCGTGATGGGTCGCTCGGCCAACGGTTGGTTGGAATGGAAAAGTCCGCAAGGCAAGACGCTGGACGAAGTGAAACGACAGTCGTTGACTGTGGCGGGCTGATTTTGAACCGCTTCAAAATCCAATCAATTTACAAAAATTACTCAAATGGCCAAGTTCCTAAACACCAGCGCAACCAACTACTTCCTCGAAGAAATGATCAAGAGCGCGGCCGACCGGTTAATCCTGATCAGCCCCTTCCTCAAGCTCAACGACCGGATGAAGGAATTGCTGGCGGACAAGAACCGGCTGAAGATCGACGTTCGCATTGTGTATGGCAAAAGCGAGCTGCAGCCGCAGGAAACCGAATGGCTGAGCGGCCTGACCTACATCCGCACCAGCTTTTGCAAGAACCTGCATGCCAAGTGCTATATGAACGAAAACATGTGCATCGTCACCAGCCTGAACCTGTACGAGTTCAGCCAGGTCAACAACAACGAAATGGGCATCCTCATCCTGCGGGGCGAAGACGGCCAGCTTTACAAGGACGCCTACGAGGAAGCCCAGCGCATCATCCGCATCAGCGACGAGGTGCGCATATCGCTGGAACGCGTGGCCAACGAGCCCGAAGCGTCAAAACCCAATGACGAACGGGCGGCAGAATTGCCGAACGCGGAAGGCAAACTGGCTTCCTCCAAAATCGCGCAAAAGCTGGGCTTGAAAACCGCACCATTTCTGGAGCGCGCCGCCCAGCAGGGTTTTCTGGTGTTTGACAACGGCCAGTTTTTCCTGAGCCCCAAGTGCGAAAAGGTCGGCGTGGAGTTTGTCGCCAAGTCGCGTTTCGGCCCCTACTTGCTGTGGCCGCAGGATTTTTACCTGGTTTGATTACCAAGCTCTTATCACTACTTTATTGATAGCTGCATATTCCCGTCCAGTATGCGGAGAAGCACTTTTTCATTAACAATCTGTGCCTCCAAACTGCGCGAATTGCCAAACATGGCAACTGCCCATAAACTGCCCCCATGCGTCCGTCCGAAGCCTTGTTACTGCACCGCACACAAATCCGTGAGATTGCGCTTAGCCATCGCGTGAGCAGCATTCGCGTGTTTGGCTCGGCATTGCACGGGGACGATGTGCTGGGCAGCGACTTGGACCTGCTGGTGGAGCCTACCCCGCAAACCACGCTGATGGACATTGGCGCCATCCGCTTTGAACTGAAGAAACTGCTGGGCATCGAGGTCGATGTACTCACCCCCAACGGTTTGCCGGCAAGTTTTCGGGAACAGGTCATGCGCGAGGCCAGGCCCGTATGAGCCGCGCTGGCCCGCAGCGGCTGGGTGATTATTTGAGGCACATCCTTGAAGCGATTGACAACATCCAGAGCTACACAGCGGGTATGGATTTATCGGCTTTCACGGTGGACCGGAAAACTCAGGATGCGGTTATCCGAAACCTGGAAGTCATTGGCGAGGCATGCAACAACGTGATCAAAAATCACTCTGCTTTTGCGTCGTCGCATTCGTCCGTGCCATGGGGATTTGCTTATGAAATGCGCAACGCACTGTCGCATGGTTATTTTGCAGTTGACCTGGACATAGTGTGGCGGACCACACAACAAGACTTGCCAGGTTTGCGAGTTCAAATCCAGCAGTTCGAACCGCTGGACAGAATCCAGTGATCTGACCGTGATTAAAGTGCTTACCGCAATTAAGAACGACTCGTACAAGCTGGAACTGAAATTTTCCGACCACACGCATGGCGTGTTTGACGCAAACACCTATTTGGCAAGCCGATCAGGGCCGCTGTTGGAACCATTGCGCGATCCTGTTTATTTCAAGAGATTCTTCATTGATGTCGGTGCGCTTTGCTGGCCGAATGGACTCGAAATATCTCCTGCGCGCTTGCATGAACTTTGTGCAGAGCCCACTACGGCATAGCGACATGTGACATGGCACAAATTGCAAAAACTCAGCCAAATCGTCTGATGCTTACGCCCAAAGCACTGCAAAAGGCTTTGGCCCAGTCGGCAAAGAAGGCACACAACCTGGCCGCCGCTTTTGGCATGAAAGTGCCCGGCATCAAACCCAAGCCACCTTTAAAAAAACCGGGAATGACCGCTTCACCTAAAGCCGTTCGCTTCGAC
>JAQGMN010000008.1 GCA_028292345.1 Polaromonas sp.
ACCAGGTGCTGCCGACGCTGCAGGAAACCTTTCCCGGCATTGACTGGAGCGCGCAGGGCGCCTACTTTTTCAGCCGCGTCGCGCAGCACGGCCAGCGCCGGGCCGAGGAAATGCGCGAGTCGGCCAATACGGTGCGCGAGGCCGGTATCGAGCCGATCATGGCGGCGGCCATTGCAGCCAAGCAACAGTGGGTGGCCGAACAGGCCGGGAGCGGCGTATTTGCAGGAATCGGCAAGGCCGCCGGATGGCAGGACTATGCCGACCGGCTGCTGGCTGCGCGGAAGAAATGAGGTCCTGGCGCATGCCGTTCAGCGCCTGAGATGCTTGTGCTATGGAAACTATAGCTGACTGCGCATGCTGTACCTGCGCCAAAGGCTTGTCTGATGCATAAAACTGCTTGTTTGCGCAAAATGCGGCGCCGATTCCTTCGTCACGACATGCCGACCATCAGCACGCCGGAAATGATCAGCAGCACGCCGAGCCCCCGGATGACCGTGACGGATTCACCCAGTGCAAAGCCGACCAGCGCGGACAACAGGAATCCCAGGCCGACCAGGGGATAGGCCTTGCTCACATCCCACTTGGCCAGCACGCCCAGCCAGACGATCGCGCCCAGTCCGTACAGCATGAAGCCGGCGATCAGGAATTTGTTGGTCACGAAGGGCAGCAGCATCTGCATGCCGCTTGACCCGCCGGAGGGGACCGCCGCCTTGATTTCAGTCATGCCGGCCTTCAGGGCGAACTGGGCGGTGACCGACAAGACGATGCTGGTGAGCGCCAGGAGAAACACTTTCATGGGAAACCTAGAGGGACAAACTGCGCGATCATGGTCAGGCCCACGATGACCGTGATGCAGATCAGGCTGTTGAAATTGGTGAGCGAATAAATGATGGGGTCGTCATGCATCTCGCCGCGCCCTGTCTTGATCCAGAGGCGGGAAATCCAGTAGATCATCACCACGGCGGCGCCCCACAGCACCTGCGGGCTTTCATAGCGCACCTGGGTTTCGTGGGCATTGATGAACAGGCCGAACACCACAATGGCCGACAGCGCCGCGCCAATGCCCAGCGGCCACAACACCGGAAGGTCGCTGACATGGTAGTCGCGGCCCTTGGTCATGCCCCCGCCGGCGCGGCTCAGCGACACCAGTTCCGAGCACCGCTTGACCAGCGCCAGGCTGAAGAAGATAAACAGCGAGAACGCGGCCAGCCAGGAACTGATGCTCACGCTGGCCGCGACGGCGCCGGCCAGAATGCGCAGGGTGTAGAGCACCGACAGCATCAGCACATCGATCAGCACATAGCGCTTGAGCAGCCAGGTGTAGGCACTGGTGAGCACCAGGTAGCACAGCAGCGTTGCCAGCAGTGCCCCCGACACCAGGCCGGCAATGGCCAGCCCGGCCGCCAGCATCACCACGCTGATCGCCGCGCCGTCCACGAGCCCGATCTCCGCGCTGGCAAAGGGGCGCGAGCGCTTCCGCGGATGGGCGCGGTCGCTGTCGAGGTCGAGCAGGTCGTTGACGATGTAGGTGGCGGACGCCACGAGCGAAAAAGCCAGGAAGGCCACCCCGACCGTGACCAGTTTTTGAAGGTCGGGCAACGAGAAGGCCGTCAGCACCGGGACGAACAGCAGCATGTTCTTGATCCACTGGTGCATGCGCAAGGCCCGCATCCAGCTTTTCAGGCTGGCGCTGGGGCTGGGAAATGTTTGCTCGACCACGCAGTGCTCCCGCACCGACCGCTCTACCTGCGGTGAAACCCCGACCAGGACAGCGGCTGCCGCTGACTTCCAGATCGGCAGGTCAACCGCATGGTCGCCGGCATAGGCAAAAGGCTGCCCGACGGTGCGCTCGATCATCAAGCGCTTGTTGTCGCCCTTGAGGTTGTGGCTGCCGTCGCTGGCCAGCACCGTGTCAAACAATCCCAGGTGGGCGGCGACGCTGTTGGCAATGCGGGCGTCCGCAGCGGTGGCCAGGATGAGCCTTCGCCCCTGCGCCTTTTCATCCCGCAGGTAGTCCAGCAGCATCTGGTTGTAGGGCAGGGCGGCGGCATCGAAATGGGCGCCGGCCTGCGTGGCAATGAACTGCTTGAAGGGCGCCCGGCCCTTGAGCAGCCACAGGGGGATTTTCAGCAGGATGGCCGGATCGTGCTTGACGGCCTTGATCACCGATTCGACCAGCGTGTCGGTCGGGGTCAGCGTCCCATCCAGGTCCACGATCAGCGGTATCGACCTTCTGGCGCTTGCCTCGTCGTCGTCCGGACGTCGGCCGGCAAGGTCCGCTTCAACAGGCCTGGCATAAAGTCCCGTCATGTGGGGTGGCTGCAATACATTCATGAAACTCCTGTCTTGATTTTAGGCGCCATGCCCATCGGCACGGCACGGCATGCAAAGCCGCTATTTCAGGGCCGAAACGGCAGGGCAGTCGCGCCGCTCCAGCAGCGTCCAGGCACCGCTGGCCAGCACCTGGGCGGGGGCGCAATCCGCTCCCTTGAACAGATCAGGCGACAACGGCTCGCTGTGGCGCACCAGAAAATACCGGTAGTCCTCGCCATGGTGCTTCTGCCAGTCGAATTCATGCGGTGAATGTTCAAAACCGTAGGTCACCGCCGGAAGCCGGTCGGGCCTGAAGCGGGCAATCTGCGGCGGAAGCCAGGCGAAATTGAAATCGACCAGGCCCTGCTTTTCCGACTGGTACCAGGTGCCGTAATGAAGGTAGGCAAAGTCGTTGTTCGCCGCCTCGCTGCGCTGGGCAAACGGCAGCGACAGCGCCCGCTGCGCCGGCTGCATGGGCGCCAGCACCGCCTCGAAGTCCCTGGCTTCCCTGGCAAAGCGCCAGGCGTGCAGTGAATGCTGGCCCAGCATCAGCCAGGTGACGGCGATCATCAAGGGCACGGCAATGCGTTCGCCTATGGGCGCCGGGGCGGAGGTGTTTCCAGCAACTGCCTGCTGGGCAGTAGATGGCCGCGACAAGGTGAACATCAGGGCATAAGCCGGCAGCGTGAACAGCGCAAAGCGAATGTAAAGCAGCCCTGTCGCCATCGCAAACACAGGCAGCGTTAGCGCGATCAGCAAGGTGAATGCAAACATTGCCCAGGTGGCCGGACGCTTGGTGTTTATGCGCAGACCCAGCATCCAGGGGATCAGCGGCAGCACGCAGGCCGTGACCAGCAAGGGAATGTCCGTCTTGCCGCCGAGCGAATCGATGAAGATCTTGACCAGCCGTTTCCAGCTCCAGTTCCAGATGACCGGGCCCGCATTGCCGATGCCGCCGTATTGCGCCTGCAGTCGGGTGCTGACCAGGAAATAAACGAGGCAGGCCAGTCCTGCAATCACGAACGGCCACAGATGCCGCAGCCAGCGCCCGGCCCACGGCCGCGCCGCGCAGCAGCGCACGGTGTAGAGAATGCCTGCCACTGCAAAGCCAAAGACGAACATCAGCCCATGCGACGCCAGCAGGAAAATCCCCAGCAGCGTCGTGGCCAGGCCGCGCTTGAAGGTCGGTTCCAGCGCATAGCGGTCCGCGACAAGAATGAACGCCACGGCGATCGGCGCGGCGGTCAGGAAGGTGTAGAAGCCCCAGTAGTAGGAAATTCCGAAAAAGGACAGCAGGAAGAACCAGTCAAGCCGCGGATCGGCCTTGAAATGCCTGCGCAAGGCCACCAGCGCAAAGACGAAAGCCACATAGGCCGCCGAAAACACGAGCTTGATGGCCGCTGCGACCGGCAGGAAAAAGCTGAAGGGCAGCGCCAGGCCGTAGCCGACCAGATAGGGCGTGAACAGATTGATCTGGAAGAGGCTTGCCCATGGCGAGGAGCCGGTGGCCAGGTCGTGGAGCAAGGCCACCTGGCCCGCATGCTGGGGAAAATCCACCATGGAAGGCCGGGGCGCAATCCAGAAGATCGAAGCGCCCCAGAGGACCGAAAGCAGAAACAATAAACGTGAGGCAGGGTAACGCATCCCTGATGCTGCCACGGCCGTCTGAACTCATCAATCCCGCGTGAAATGCCACGAAAAGTAAATTTTTAACGTTTGCCACGGCTTGCCCGCTGTTGCCCGGCCTGATCAAGGCCTTGACAACGCCTTGAGCCATACCATCATTTGATGCCCGCATATTTCAAATCATGAAATACGGTTCAGCTTGCGTTTCTAAAATGTAATTTTGAAAATCACATTGAAATGAATTGTTGCGGTTTGGGCATGTGCAAATCGCCTGTTTTTTACAAAACGACAGCTGATTGGTGCCTTCGGCCACGCTGGGCTACCCAGGCCTTGATCGGTTTTTGCCCAATGGCACAGGCTGAATCGGGCCCGCGCCAGCGCCATCACTCAAAAACCAGAAGAAATAGGGGTATCGGGCTTATCCGGTATGCATGAGCAGCTATATATTTTATAGCAACCCTGATTTCAGCGGCTGTTCAGTTCCTGCCGGGCCAGGGTCTGGATGAGGGCCAGGGTAACCTGCTGTGTCAAGGTGGCCGGACGCACCGAACTGGTGACCAGCGACAGCCGGGTTCGCAGCAGCGGCTGGCAAATGGAGCGCATGGTGAAGGCCGACGGCCGGACGGAACTGGTCACCGCATTGCGCGGCAGCAGGGCGCAGCCGGCGCCATCGGCCACCAGGTCCAGGATGGCGGAAACGCCGTCGATTTCCAGCGCGATCAGGGGCCAGCAGCCGATGCCCGCCATTTCCGATTCGACATGCATGCGAATCGCATTGGGCCGGCTGGGTATCACCAGCGGCAGCCGGGCCACCTCGGCAAGCGCCATCGGCGCCGGCGGCGGGTCTTCAGGCAAGCCGGGAGGGCGCGCCTGCACCAGCAGCAGATCTTCGTCGAGCAGATGCGTCATTTCAATGCCGTCCGCGGGCTGGGCGTTGTAGAGCACCGCAATGTCGAGCCGGCCGTTGAGCAGCCATTCCTGCATCACGGCGGACAGGCCTTCGCTGATGGACAGCCGGGCGTCGGGCAACTGCTGGCGGAAAGCGCGCGTCAGCGGCACCGTCAGCACCCGCGCCAGCGTGGGCGGCAGGCCGATGGCCACGCGCCCGGCCAGCGAGCCGCGCACCCGGCCCAACTCTTCGCGCGCTCGCTCGACCTGGTGCAGGATGCCCCGGCCGTGCGCCAGCAGCAGCTTGCCGGCCTCCGTCGGCGTGGCGCCGCGCCCGTTGCGCACCAGCAGGCTCTGGCGCAACTCCACCTCGAGCAGCCGCACCTGCCGGCTCAGCGCCGGCTGGGCCACATCCAGGGCAATGGAAGCGCGGGTAAAGCTGCCGAGTTCGGCCACGCGCACAAAGTATTCAAGTTGTTTGAGGTCCATGTCAAGTTTCAATGCGCATAGCTGATGATTAGATATGCCAAGATGGTATATCAGCTAGAGCAAGCCTACCGTTCTGCAACACACGCCCTGTGCCGACAATTGCAGGATGATCAAAATTTCCTTACCGTGCCTTCCATGACGACCGAAATCAAGGGCATTTCTTCCATGGCCACGCGCCAGGTTCTGGCTGAGCTGGCGGATGCGTTCCAGCGCCGTTCGGGCTGCATCGTAACCATTGAATCGGCGGGGGGCGTGGATGCGGCCAGGCGCGTGCAGGCTGGCGAGGCTTTTGACGTGGTTTTTCTGGCGTCCGAGGCGATCGACAGGCTGATCGCTGCCGGCTGCGTGCAGGCCGGCTCCAAAGTCGACCTGGTCCGCTCGGGCGTGGCGGTGGCGGTGCGGGCCGGTGCGTTCCAGCCCGACATCTCGACCGAAGCAGCGGTGCGCCAGGCGGTGCTCGACGCGCGCAGCATCAGCTACTCGACCGGCCCCAGCGGCGTTGCGCTGGCCAGCCTGTTCGAGCGCTGGGGCATTGCCGCAGAAATCCAGAGCCGCATCGTGCAGGCCCCGCCGGGCGTTCCGGTGGGCAGCCTGGTGGCGCGCGGCGAGGTCGAGCTGGGTTTCCAGCAGTTCAGCGAGCTCATCAACCTCGAAGGCATCACCGTACTGGGCCCGTTGCCGCCCGCCATCCAGATCATCACCACCTTTTCCGCCGGCGTGTGCACCGGCACGCCCAAGGCTTGCGCCGTTCGCGCCATGCTCGACGACATGAACTCGCCCGAGGCGATGGACGTCAAGCGTCGCCAGGGCATGGAGCCCGCCTGACGGGCTTGAGCCGTTCCTTTTTATCCTTGACCCCTCACCGCAAGCCAACTCTTCATGACTTCTGATCGCCAGGTCGACATCCAGACCTTTCTCAACGAAAACCGCTTTTCCGGCTACCAGTGGCTCATCTTCGCGCTGTGCTTTTTCATTGTGCTGCTCGACGGTTTCGACACCGCCGCCATCGGCTTCATCGCGCCGTCGCTGATTGGCGAATGGGGCGTGGCCAGGCCGGCGCTGGCGCCGGTGCTGAGCGCCGCGCTGTTCGGCCTGGCCGCCGGCGCGCTGTCGGCCGGACCGCTGGCGGACAGGCTGGGCCGAAAGCTGGTGCTGGTCGGATCGGTGCTGGTGTTCGGCATTGCCTGCCTGGGGTCGGCCTTTGCGGGTGATTTGACGCAGCTGACCGTGCTGCGCTTCGTCACCGGCATCGGCCTGGGCGCTGCCATGCCCAATGCCGTCACCCTGATGAGCGAATACTGCCCGGCCCCGCGCCGCGCGATGCTGACCAACGCGATGTTCTCGGGCTTTCCGCTGGGCGCTGCCTTCGGCGGCTTCCTGGCCTCCTGGATGATTCCGCACTTCGGCTGGCGCAGCGTGCTGGTGCTGGGCGGCGTGGCGCCGCTGCTGCTGGTCGTCGTCATGGTGCTGCTGCTGCCCGAATCGGTACGCTACATGGTCGCCAAGGGCCAGCCGGTCGAGCGCATCCGCGCGGTGCTCAGCCGCATTTCCACCACGGCCCAGCAGGCCCAGTCCTTTTTCATGACCGAAACCAAGGCGTCCGTCGAGGGCCAGAGCGGCCTGGGCGTGGTGCTGTCACCGGCTTACCGGACCGGTTCGCTGATGCTGTGGCTGGCTTACTTCATGGGGTTGGTGATTTTCTATGCGCTGATCAACTGGATGCCTATCTTGTTCAAGGACGCCGGCATCGCCCCGAAAGATGCCACCTTGATCGCCGCGCTGTTTCCTCTGGGCGGCGTGGGCGCGATCTTCTTTGGCTGGCTGATGGACCGGTTCAACGGCAACAAGATCATTGCCGTGGGCTATGCGCTGACCGCCGCGTCGATCTACGCCATCGGCCAGATGGCCGGCAGCGTGGGCTTGCTGGTGCTGGTGGTGTTTGTCGCCGGCACCCTCATGAACACCGCCCAGTCGTCCATGCCGGCACTGGCAGCGGGCTACTACCCGACGCAGGGCCGGGCCACCGGCGTCGCCTGGATGCTGGGCATTGGCCGCTTCGGCGGCATCGCCGGCTCCTTCCTGGTGGCCGAACTGGCCCGCCGCCAGCTGGACTTTCCCACCATTTTTGCCATCATTGCAATTCCGGGCGTGATCGCGGCCGTGGCGCTCCTGGTCAAGCAGCATGCGCACCCCGAAACGGCCAAGGAAACTGCCGGCCGCCAAGGCGAAGTGCTGGGGCATTGATGTCCTTGAGACGCCAGACAACTTTTCATTTCCAAAACAAGGAGACCCCATGATCATCGATTGCCACGGCCACTACACCACCGCGCCCAAGGCGCTGGAAGACTGGCGCAACCGCCAGATCGCCGGCATCAAGGACCCTGCGATGATGCCCAAGGTATCGGACCTCAAGATCAGCGACGACGAATTGCGCGAATCCATCGAGCTGAACCAGCTGGCCAAGATGAAGGAGCGCGGCAGCGACCTGACCATCTTCAGCCCGCGCGCCAGCTTCATGGCGCACCACATCGGCGACTTCAACGTGTCCTCGACCTGGGCGGCGATCTGCAACGAGCTGTGCTACCGCGTGTCGCAGCTGTTTCCCGACAATTTTGTGCCTGCCGCCATGCTGCCGCAGTCGCCCGGCGTCGACCCGGCGACCTGCATTCCCGAGCTGGAAAAATGCGTGAAGGAATTCGGAAACGTCGGCATCAACCTGAATCCCGACCCGTCTGGCGGCCACTGGACCAGCCCGCCCCTGAGCGACCGCAGCTGGTACCCGATCTATGAAAAGATGGTCGAGCACGACATTCCGGCCATGATCCATGTCTCCACCAGCTGCAATGCCTGCTTCCACACCACCGGCGCGCATTACCTCAACGCCGACACCACCGCCTTCATGCAGTGCCTGACCTCGGACCTGTTCAAGGATTTTCCGACGCTCAAGTTCCTGATTCCGCATGGCGGCGGCGCCGTGCCCTACCACTGGGGCCGTTTCCGGGGCCTGGCGCAGGAGCTGAAAAAGCCCCTGCTGACCGAGCACCTCCTCAACAACATCTACTTCGACACCTGCGTCTACCACCAGCCGGGCATCGACCTGCTCAACACCGTGATTCCGGTCAAGAATGTGCTGTTTGCCAGCGAGATGATCGGCGCCGTGCGCGGCATCGACCCCGAGACCGGCCACTACTACGACGACACCAAGCGCTACATCGAAGCGTCCAAGATCCTGAGCAGCGACGACCGCCACCAGATCTACGAAGGCAATGCGCGCCGCGTGTTCAGCCGCCTGGACGCCGCACTCAAACTGAAAGGCCAATAAGTCATGACCCTGATGAACCAACTCGGCGTTGTCAAACGCAATATCGTCCGCGCCGACAAGGCGGCGGTCGAAAAACTCTCGAAATTCGGCGTTGCCACGATCCACGAGGCCATGGGCCGCGTCGGGCTGATGAAGCCCTACATGCGGCCGGTCTACACCGGCGCGAAGATGTGCGGAACGGCCGTGACCATCCTGCTGCAGCCCGGCGACAACTGGATGATGCATGTCGCCGCCGAGCAGCTGCAGCCCGGCGACGTGGCCGTGGCCGCCTGCACCACCGACAACTTCGACGGCTTTTTCGGCGACCTGCTGGCCACGTCCTTCCAGGCGCGCGGCGCCAAGGGGCTGATCATCGACGCCGGCGTGCGCGACGTGGACGAGCTGGAGAAGATGGGTTTCCCGGTGTTCAGCCGCGCCATCCATGCCAAGGGCACGATCAAGGCCACGCTGGGATCGGTCAACATTCCGGTGATCTGCGCCGGCGCGCTGGTCAACCCGGGCGATGTGGTGATTGCAGATGTCGACGGCGTCGTCGTGGTTCCGGCCGCCATGGCGCAGGAAGTGGCCGATGCCGCCGAGAAGCGCGAAAGCTTCGAAGGCGAGAAGCGCGAGAAGTTCGCCGCCGGCGTGCTCGGGCTGGACATGTACAAAATGCGCGAGCCGCTGGAAA
>JAQGMN010000035.1 GCA_028292345.1 Polaromonas sp.
ACGCTACGCGCAAACTCTGGACCTGGCTTGCTGTCATCTGTGCGATGTCCTTTGCCGTATTGGGCTGGGTCGGAACAGAAATTTACCTGACAGCACCGCCGATCCCCAAACAAGTCATCAGCACCCAAGGCGCAGTGCTTTTCTCCGAAGGACAGGTCCAGCGCGGCCAGAAAGCCTGGCTGTCGGCCGGCGGGCAGCAGCTCGGTTCGGTCTGGGGCCACGGCAGCTACCTGGCGCCCGACTGGTCGGCCGACTGGCTGCACCGCGAGGCGCTGGCCTTGCGCGGCGTCTGGGCGCAGCGCGATTTCGGCAAGACCTTCGAGACGCTTGGCGTCGGCCAGCAGGCCGAACTGAACGCCCGGCTCAAGGTCGAGATGCGCGGCAACACCTATGACGCGGCCACCGGCGCCATCAGCCTGTCGCCCGAGCGCGCCGAAGCGGTGCGCCAGGTGGTGAAGCACTACACCGACCTGTTCGGCGATGCGCCGTCGCTCGACAAGTTGCGTGAACAATATGCGATGAGCTCGGGCCTGCTGCCCGACGCCGAGGACCTGAAGGCGCTGTCCGCCTTCATCTTCTGGTCGTCCTGGTCGGCCGCCACCGACCGCCCGGGCGAAACCGACCTGAGCTACACCAGCAACTGGCCGCACGAGCCGCTGGTGGACAACACGCCGACGGCCGGCGCGGGCATCTGGTCGATTGCCAGCATCATCTTCATGATCGCGGCGATTGCCGGGATGATCTTCTACCACTCGACCTCCAAGGAAGCGCAAGACCCCAAGCCCGCCAAGACCGATCCGCTGTTCGACCTCAAACCGACGCCGTCGATGAAGGCCACGCGCAAGTACTTCTATGTGGTGATCGGCCTGATCATGGCGCAGGTCGGCATGGGCGTCATCACCGCGCACTATGCGGTCGAGGGCCAGAGCTTCTTCGGCTTCCCGCTGGGCGAAATCCTGCCGTTCACCGTGAGCCGCACCATCCACACCCAGTTCGCCGTGCTGTGGATCGCCACCGCCTGGCTGGCCACGGGCCTCTACATCGCGCCGGCCATTTCGGGCCATGAGCCCAAGTACCAGAAGCTCGGCGTCGATGTGCTGTTTTATGCGCTGCTGTTCATCGTGGTCGGCTCGACCGCCACCGGCTGGATCGGCACGCTGCAGCACCTGGGCACCGACTTCAGCTTCTGGGTCGGAAACCAGGGCCTGGAATTCACCAGCATGGGCCGCGTCTGGCAGATCCTGCTGTTTGTCGGCCTGCTGTTCTGGGTCACCTTGCTGGGCCGGGGCCTGATGCCCGCCTTGAAGAAACCGTCGGAAAGCCGCGGCCTGATCGCCATGGTGTTCCTGGCCGCGCTGTGCATCGGCGGCTTTTACGCCACTTCGCTGACCTGGGGCCAGACCACGCATTACTCGATGGTCGAGTACTGGCGCTGGTGGCTGGTCCACCTGTGGGTCGAGGGCTTCTTTGAAGTGTTCGCCACCGCCGTCATTGCGCTGCTGTTCACCCGCCTGGGCCTGATCCATGCGGCCACGGCCAACACCGCCATCGTGCTGGAAACCATCGTGTTCCTGTTCGGCGGCATCCTGGGCACGCTGCACCACCTGTATTTCACCGGCACGCCGACCTTCGTGATTGCGATTGGCGCGATGTTCTCGGCGCTCGAGGTGGTTCCGCTGGCGATGATCGGCGTCGAGGCCTATCGCAACTACCAGCGGTCCAGGTCGGCGCCCTGGGTGCAGGCCTACAAATGGCCCATCATGTGCTTCATCGCCGTGGGCTTCTGGAACGTCGTCGGCGCCGGCCTGCTGGGTTTTTCCATCAACACGCCGATCGCGCTGTACTACATGCAGGGCCTGAACATGACCGCCGCCCACGGCCATGCCGCGCTGTTCGGCGTCTACGGCATGCTGGGCATCGGCCTGCTGCTGTTCTGCCTGCGCGGCCTGTCGCCACGCCATGCCTGGTCCGACAAGCTGCTGGCGCCGATGTTCTGGTGCCTCAACATCGGCCTGGGCATGATGGTGTTCATCTCGCTCGTGCCCGCCGGCATCTACCAGGCCTGGGCCAGCATCACGCAAGGCATGTGGTACGCCCGTTCGGCCGAGTTCGTGCATTCACCGCTCATGGAAACCTTTGTCTGGCTGCGCGTTCCGGGCGACATCGTGTTCGCCATCGGCACCGTGTTCCTGGCCTGGTTCGCGGTTCGCCTGCTGACCAGCGGCAAGAAGCAGCCGGTCCTGGCTGCTGCAAGCCGCACCAAACAGGCTTGATTTACAGCCCAACCGCTTCCTGAAGAGGCTGGCCAGACCCGCCTCTTCAGTCCGCACCTTCTCACACCTTGCGAATCCCTCTGGAGAACTTTCATGAGCCACAACTGCTCCCTGCCCGTGACGTCCGAAGGCGTCTATCCGTTCGACGCGCGCGGCGTGGCCAAGCGCTTTCGCCATGCCGCCATCTTTGGCGCGCTCGATTCGCTGCAGCCCGGTGAAACGATGCGCTTTTGCAATGACCACGACCCCTTGCCGCTGCTGTCGCAGATCAACGCGCGCTTTGGTCCGAACGTGGCCATTGCCTATGTCCAGCGCGAGCCGGGCGAAATCGTGATTGATTTCAAGGTCATCGGCTGACCGAAGTCCTGCGCTCGCAGCGCTTATAAAATGGCGGCCTTGCAAGGCTGCCACCTCTTTGTGCCAGGACGCGGGTTCCCAAGACCGGCGGGCCTGGCACTGTTGTTTGCGGCCCTTTTTCCAACCTGAATCCACCGGACTCGCCCGTGAACTACCTTGCCCTGAAGCACCTGCACATCACCTTTGCCGCATTGAGCGGCAGCTTTTTCCTGTTGCGGGGCGTGTGGATGCTGCTGGACTCCCCGCTGCTGCAACGGCGCTGGGTCAGGATCGTGCCCCATGTCGTCGATACGCTGCTGCTGGCGTCCGCCCTGGGGCT
>JAQGMN010000102.1 GCA_028292345.1 Polaromonas sp.
GGGCTTCGGGCGAAGTCTACTCAAAGGCAGGCCGTTCTAGTCAAGCTTGGCCATTGCGGTGAAAGGTCGGGCAGATGGTTATGAGCGCGATTCAAGCTCGCAGCCACGCGCTTGAGATTTCTCTTGATCCATGACCGTATCAATTGTTCAGCTACAGTCATTATTCGATGGCATGGCATCTCGGCCATGCCTCTCAGAGAGCTTGTCTGCTGCGTGAGTTGAAGAAACCTGTGCCCCCGGTACCGCCCACCTCTTCCATCTGGAGCCCGCTGCGCCAGCCCGACTTTCGCGGCCTGTGGCTGTGCGCTAGCGTCTTTTTCATCGGCAACGGCATGCAGGCCATGGCCGCGGCCTGGCTCATGGTCGAGCTCACCGGCTCTTCTTTTCTCGCCGCGCTGGTGCAGACCGCAGTCTTCCTGCCCATGTTCTTGCTGGCGCTGCCCGCCGGCGTGCTGGCCGACACCACCGACCGGCGGCGCCTGATCTCGGGCGCGCTGCTGGCGCAGGTGGCGGCCTGCGCGCTGCTGGCCTTCTTGGCACTGGGCGGCCGGGCCGGGCCGGCATCGGTTCTTTTGCTGGTGTTCGTCTGCGGCTGCTGCACGGCCATGCTCACGCCGGCCTGGAACTCGGCGGTGGTCGATCCGGTGCCCCGGGGCGAATGGCCCCAGGCCATCACTGCCGTCAGCATTGCCTACAACGCGGCGCGTGCCATCGGCCCGACGCTGGCCGGTTTGCTGTTTGCCCGCCTGGGCGCGGGCTGGGTGTTCGCCGCCGCGGTCTTCACGACGCTGGTGATGTGGGCATCGATCCGGCGCTGGCCGCCCCGCGCGCACCCGCCTTCGCGCCTGCCGGCCGAGCGCCTGTGGGGCGGCACGCTCAGCGGCCTGCGCTTTGCCTGGCACTCGCGCATGATCCTGGCGCAACTGGTGCGGGCCATGGCCTACAGCGCGGCCGGCTCGGCCCTGTGGGCGCTGCTGCCGGTGATTGCGCAGCGCCAGCTGGGCAGCGGCGCGCAGGGCTTTGGCCTGCTGATGGGGTGCCTGGGCCTGGGCGCCGTCGCCACCGGCTTGGTGATCGGCCGGCTGCGCGCGCGTTTCGGCCTGGACGCGGTCGTGGGCGCGAGCTGCATCGCGTTTTCCGCCGTGATGCTGCTGGCCGCCTGGGTGCGCGTGCCGTTGCTGGTCTATGCGGCCATGGCCGTGGGCGGTGCGGCGTGGATGGCAGCGATGTCCACCTTCAACACCGCCACGCAAGCGAGCGCGCCGCCGTGGGTGCGCTCGCGCGCGGTGGCGCTGCACATCGTGGCTTCGCTGGGCGCTTTTGCCATCGGCTCGGCGTTCTGGGGAGCGCTGTCCGACATCGCGGGACTGAGCGCGGCCCTGAGCGCGGCGGGCCTGCTGATGGCCGCCGGTGTGCTCCTGGCGCGCCCGTTTGCGCTGCGCGTGGGCGCGGACCACGAAGTCACGCAGGGCACGCCCTGGCAGGAGTTGTTCGTGCAGGCCGAGCCCAGACTTGAAGCGGGCCCCGTCGCAGTCGAGGTGGCCTACCGCATCCGGGAGGGGCAAGACCAGGCATTTCTTGACACCATCAGCGCCATGAAGGCGCCGCGCCGGCGCGATGGCGCCACGTTCTGGCGCGTGTACAAGGACCTGGGCGAGGAGTGCCGGTATGTCGAGCGCTTCATCGTGACTTCCTGGGCGGATTACCTGCACCAGCGCGCCCGCGCCACCGTGGCCGACCACGCACGCGAAGCCGAGGTGCGCGCCTTTTTGGCGCCTGGCCAAAGCGCGCGCATGTCGCACTTCATTGCCGAGCGCTGAACCTACGTGTTGGCGCCGATGCCAATTTGACCAAGGGGTGTGGACAAAAACTTGGGCTGGTTTATGTCATAAGTCCGAGGCTCTTTCGGTATTCGAGGGAACTGAGGGAGCCAAGGGAAATCTTGATGCGCTTTTCGTTATACCAGCAGATGTAGGCGTCAACGGCCTGAATGAAATTTTCAAGGGTTGTAACCTGCCAGTCCCGGGGATAAAACAGTTCCGTTTTCAGCCGCCCGAAGAAGTCCTCAGAGGCCGCGTTGTCGGGCGAGCACCCTTTGCGCGACATCGAGCGAATCAACTTGGCATTGTGCATCCGCGAAATCCATCCAGGCCAGCGATAGTGCGCACCGCGATCGGAGTGGACGACTGGCCGGTCGTTGCTGTTGGCTACTTTCTCGATAGCAGCATCCAGCATGGTGTTCACGAGATCGGCGTCTGGACGCGTGCCAATCGACCAACTGACAACCAGCCCATCAAAGCAGTCGATCATGGGCAATAGATACACCTTGCCAGCCACGATCTGGAACTCCGTGATGTCAGTCAGTGAGCCATTTTTCGTTAGGGGCCGCAGCCTGGAAATCGTGGTTGATGAGATTGTCTGGCGCCGGGCTGATTTCTCCCAGGTACGAGCCGTACTTAAGCCGCTTCTTCGCGGCAACGACCAGGCATTCTTGCCTCATCAAACGCTGCACGACTTTCTCCGAGAGGCTGAACTTCTGCCTGCCCAATGCCGCCCGCATCCGTCGATAGCCGTAGCAGCGGTGATTGCGTTCGAAGACACGCCCTAAAAACCACCACGCAGCGTTGTGGGCAGGGTTGGGTTTTTAATCACGCAATGCAGCCAACGCAGCGCCGCTTCAAGGGCGCGGATCGTAGTTCAAGGAAGAGCATCGACTTAGGTACAAGTCATCTCTAGGGTTGCGCGCTTGCGTTTCCGGTCCGTCAATAGGACGCACCCCTTACGTGCAAACCCGCGATTGCTCAGCCCTTTGCAGGTGCACAATGCACACAAATGTCTCATTTATGGATCCAAATAATGTGAATTTGGATTCATAAACGAAAGTTTTCTCTAAGATTCGCTTAAATGTCTTTGGCACAGATACTGCTTAAAAGCAATCTAGATGCAAATTTCATTCTGTTGTAAACAAAAGGGGTATTCATGAACTTGTCCAGACGTTTTCTCGTAGGCGCCGCCATGGCCGTGCCGCTGTTAGCAACCACGGCGGTAGCCCGCGCGGAAGAATCGGTGACGGTTCGTTTGAGGTGGGTTACCCAGACTCAATTCGCTGGGGTCTACGTAGCGCTGGAGAAGGGCTTCTACAAGGAGGCCGGTCTGAACGTGAAGATCAATCCCGGCGGCCCCAACGTGTCCACGGAAACGCTCGTGGCATCGGGCGCCGACACGTTCGCTGTGGCCGGCGGGACAGACTCCATGCTGTTTTCGCGTGAAAAGAAGCTGCCGGTCGTCGCCATCGCCATGACCCTGCAGACGACGCCTTATGCGTTCGTGTCGCTCCAGAGTTCGACCATCAAGAGTCCGAAGGACTTCACTGGCAAGACCGCCTCGGCCTGGTTTACCGGTTCCCAGTACCAGCTCTATACGTCCTTGCAGAACTCGGGGATTGATCCGAAATCGGTGAACATCGTCGCGCAACCGTTCTCGATGCAGCCGTTCATCGATGGCAAGTACGACGTCTCCACTGTGACGCTGTACAACGAGATGCTGGTGTTGAAGGACAAGAACATTCCCGTCAACGTGTTCCGGGCCGACGAAAACGGCGTTCGGGGCCAGGACAACGCCATCATCACCTCGGAAAAAATGATTCAGCAAAAGCCCGAGGTGGTCCAGGCCTTTCTGAACGCGACCTTGCGCGGCTGGAAGTACGCCATCCAGAACCAGGCCGAAGCCGTCGACATCGTGGTCAAGAGCGGTTCCGGTCTGAACAAGGCGCACCAGACCAATATGCTCGCGGCCTACGCGCAATTGATGGTGAGTGGCACGGGCCGCAGCCAGGGTCTGGGCTGGGTGGACGTGGATGCAGCGAAGAAGGTCAACGAAAACCTGGTCAAGTACACCGCTCTGCAGGCGCCTGTTGACGTCGCACCGGCCTTCACCAATCAGTTCTGGGACAAGGTGCCTGCGGAGTACAAGCGTCCATGAGCGCAGTGGCAACCCCGGGGGACGGCGCGCCCTTGATCGAGCTGGTCAACCTCGGCAAGCGATTCGGCGAAGGCGCGAACCAGGTCGTAGCCGTCAAAGGCGTAGACATGGCTTTGCAAAAAGGTGAGTTCGTCACACTCATCGGGCCATCTGGCAGCGGCAAATCGACGCTGTTCAACATGATCGCTGGCCTGCTCGCGCCGGATGAAGACGGATCCGTCGTCTTCAACGGTCGCAAGCAAAAGCACGGCGAGTTGCTGGGCAAGGTTTCGTTCATGCCGCAGCGCGACCTGTTGCTGCCATGGCGCACCGTGCTCGACAACGCCATCGTCGCGTTGGAAGTCGAGGGTCTTCGCAAGGCGGAGGCGCGCGACAAAGCACGAGCGCTTTTCCCCGAGTTCGGTCTCGCCGGGTTCGAGGACAAATACCCGCACGAGCTTTCGGGCGGCATGCGGCAGCGCGTCGCGCTGATACGCACCTTCCTGTTCGAGCGCGACCTGATTCTTCTCGACGAGCCGTTCGGGGCGCTGGATGCGCTGACGCGATCGCTGATGCAGCGCTGGTTGCTGGACATCTGGGCCCACCACAAGCGCACGATTCTGTTCATCACCCACGACATCGATGAAGCCATCTTCCTTGGCGACAAGGTCGCCGTGATGTCGACTCGGCCCGGCACCATCAAGTACAGCGAGACGATAGACCTGCCGCGCCCCAGAAAGGCGGAGGTCACCACGTCCGCAGCCTTCTCGAGCATCAAAAAGCGGCTGCTGGCGGTGGTGGAAGAGGAAAGCCTCAAATCGTTCGAGACGGTGAAGAAGTCCCCATGCTAGCGTCGCTCAAGATTCTCATCGGTGCGGTCGTGCTGATGCTCCTCTGGGCAGTGGCGGTCCCAGCGCTGTCCGTCCCGGACCGCTACTTGCCGGCGCTCGGCCCTATCATGCGCAACGCGCTCGAAGTCGGTCCCGAGTTGCTCGCCAGTACCTTGCGAACCGCAACCGAGGCGGTGCTCGGCTTCCTCCTGGCCATCGTGTTCGGAGTCGCCTCGGGCATCGCATTTGCCAAGGTCCGGTGGCTGGAACGTTCGGTGCTGCCGATCTTCGTGGCACTGCAGACAATTCCCATCATCGCTTTCGGCGCCATCGTCGTGATCTGGTTCGGAAACACGTTGATCTCGAAGGTCTTCATCTCCTTTTTCCTGGCCTTTTTTCCGATCGCGGTCAGCACCTTGCACGGCATGCGCACGAGCGATCCGCAGCGGATCGACCTGTTCCGCAGCTTCGGAGCCAGCGCCGGTAAGGTCTTTCGCATGGTGGAGCTGCCGTCTGCGTTGCCCAACATCATGGTCGGTCTCAAGACCGGGCTGTCGCTCGCGCTGGTAGGCGCCATCGTCGGGGAGTGGTTCGGAGACACCGTCGGCCTGGGCGTGATGCTGCTGCAGGCGCTGTACTTTGAAGATGTCGTGCGGGTGTGGGTGCTCATCATCGCCACCGGCTTGCTGGGCAGCGCATTCTACGGCGTGGTCAGCCTGTTCGAAAGAAAATTCGTATGGTGGAGAAGCGAATGAAGCGCGTTATAACTTCCCATGCACCGGTGATTCTGGCCATCGCGGCGGTGCTGATCGTGTGGCAGTCCGTTGTGATTCTGGCTCAGATTCCCGCCTTCGTGCTGCCCGCACCGAGCGTCATTGCGGCGCATGTGCTCGGCCATGGTTCCCAGATGCTGGGAGACTTGGGCATCACCATCGGCGAGACGCTTGCCGGATTCGCCTTGGGTGCGTTGATCGGCATCGTGCTGGCGATGGTCTTCATGGAAATGCCCGCCGTCGAAGGTGTTTTGTTAACCGTCGCCGTTGCGGTCAGCATGGTGCCTACCGTCGCGTTCGTTCCGCTGGCGCTCATCTGGTTTGGTGTTGGCGTGAGTTCCAAGATCGCGATCGCCGCGCTGGCGGTGAGCTTTCCGGTACTGATCAACATGCTCGCAGGCCTTAAGCGGCCGGAAGCGGCCCACGTCGACCTGTACCGCAGCTTCGGCGCCAGCAGTCTTTCGATCCTGTGGCGTCTGCGGGTTCCTGCGGCGTTGCCTTCGCTGGCGAATGGGCTCAAGGTCGGGTTCGCGCGCAGCACGGTAGTGGTCATCGTCACCGAGATGCTGGGGGCTTACGCGGGCATCGGCCAGACCATTTACCGCGCCACGGCACAGATGGACTCCACGACGGTGTGGGCGGCCGTGACCCTGTCCTCGCTGGCGAGCCTGACCCTGTACAGCTTGCTCGTGCGGGGCTTGAAGAAATTCATCTGGTGGAACTGAATTGCCTGCAATAACGAAAACCCGAAAGGGCTGAAAAAATGGTAAACGAAAACGTTGAAGATGTGACCGGCGATCAGGACCTCGTCAAAGGGACTCGCTCAGACCAGTTGCGCGAGATGCTGGAAGAGATGATCGTCAGCGGCCATCTGCAGCCCGGCACGCGCATTGACGAGAGTGCCCTGGTCAAACAATTCAGGGTCTCGCGCACGCCGATGCGCGAGGCCATCAAGGCGCTGGTAGCCACCGGCCTGCTCGAGGTTCGGCCACGTCAGGGCGTCTGGGTGACCATCATCTCGCTGCCCAAACTCATGGAGATGTTCGAGATCATGGCGATGCTGGAGGGCCAATGCGCCAAGTACGCGGCACGCCGGGCCACATCCGAAGAGATCGGCCAACTGCTGGCAATCCACAAGCGTCTCGAAGACGAACTTGTAAACCAGGACGCGGACCGGTTCTACGCCGTCAACGCCGAATTCCACGACGCCCTCTACCACGCGTCGCACACCGAATTCGTCGTCGAGCAGACCCGTTTGTTGCGCCGCCGGGTCTCGATGTACCGCAAGCATGTGACCTACTTGCCGGGGCGCATGGCCGCGACCATCCAGGAGCACGGCGAGATCATCGCGGCCATCCAGGCCAAGGACCCCAAGGCGGCGGCGGCGGCCGCGTCCGACCACGTGAACCTGCTGGGCGACGACATGGTCGACTTCATCGCCCGCTTGCCCCGGTTTCTCAATCCCAATCAATAACAGCAGTTGCGTGATATGTCAGAACTCCTGCAAAGCCTTCCGAACGAAGCGCTGGACGGCCGCCATGTCTATTAGGCGGGCGTTATCAGCCAACGCTGGCTGCGGTCCATGGGTCGTGCACAGCCCGGTCACCGACGAGGTCATCGGCAAGATGGCCGTCGCCGACCAGGAAGACGTCGACCGCGCCGTGGCTGCGGCGGCCGGCGTGGTACGCGACAGCCTGGTCCAGGCCATGACTCATGGTCACGAGAACCATGACTGGTCGTCCCTCGACGAAATTTCTTTCGTGCGGGCCGGCGTCACCGCCCAACAGTAATGGCCCGACCCTCGCAGGGCGGGCTGGTGTTTATTTTATTTTTTGGGGAGAAAACGATGATGGATTTGGAATTGACCGGCAAGAAAGTACTTATCACGGGGGCATCGCAAGGCATAGGCGAAGGACTGGCCCATGCGTTTGCACAAGAGGGCTGCGATCTGCATCTGACGGCACGCTCCGCCGACAAGCTGGTGGAGCTGACCCGGGAACTGACGTCGCGGTCTGACGTAAAAGTGACCTTTACCGCCGTGGACATGACGCTTCACGGCGCGTGCGAACAGATCGTTTCCGAGGCCGGCGACATCGACATTCTCATCAACAACGCCGGCGTGATTCCCAGCGGCACGCTGTTCGACATTTCGGGCGATAAGTGGCGCGAGGGCTGGGCACTCAAAGGCTTCGGTTATGCCGACATGATGCGCCTGGTCTATCCGGACATGAAACGCCGTGGCGGCGGCGTCATCCTGAACAACATCGGCAACGGCGGCGAGGTCTGCGACCCCAACTACATCGAGGGTGCAGCTGGCAATGCCTCGATCATGGCCATGACACGGGCGCTGGGCGGCACTAGCCTGGACGACAACATCCGGGTCGTCGGCGTCAACCCCGGGCCCGTGGACACCACGCGGATCTACAACATGCTCAAGAAGTTCGCGGAAAACAGGCTTGGCGACGCAGCGCGCTACGAAGAACTGCTCGAAAAATACCCGCTCGGCCGCCCCGCTAAAGTCCATGAGATCACGGATCTGTTCCTGTTCCTCGCCTCGTTCCGCTCTGGCTACACCTCCGGCACCGTCTTCACTGTCGACGGCGGCATCGCTTCGCGCCGCGCGGTGGTTTGAGACGCCCGCACCCTGCTCTGGGCTATTTAATTATTTTTCACGCATAGGACAACCATGAAAACCTTCGAGGTCCGTAACCAGTATTTCGACAAGCTGTGCAACACCCCCGGCCTGATGTGGCTGGGCCAGAACACCAACCACTTTGCCCCGCACGCGTCGGTGCGCGAAGCCGTGATCCAGGCGCTGGACAGCGGCGAATACCATGCCTACGCCCCGCCCGCCGGCTTCGAGGAGCTGCGGCAACTGATCCGTGAAGACATGGGCGTCCCCGATGCATCCGTGCTCGTGACCGACGGCGCAGTCGAGGCGTTGTACAACGTCTGCAGCAACATCTGCAAACCCGGCACGACCTTCGTGACGACCAACCCGAGCTGGGCATGGCCGATGCACTTCGCCAGGAAGGCTGGGGCCGAAATCGTGGAACTGCCGATCTACAACCCGGCCCAAGGCTACAAACTGACGGTCGAGCAGTTGCGCAACGCCGTCGACGAGAACACCCGGGTGATTTACCTGGTGGACCCGAACAACCCGCTGGGCACCTGCCACACCGAAGAAGAGATCAAGGCCTTCACGGACATCGCCCGCTCCGTCGGCGCGTACTTCATCCACGACGCGACCTACAGCAGCTTCGCTGAAAACTTCACCCCGGCTTACAAGTTCTATCCTGAGAAGGCGATCCAGATCTACAGCTTCTCGAAATGGCTGGGCCTGGCGGGCATGCGCCTGGGCGCCGTGCTGGCCAGCGGCGAGATCATCGAGATGCTCGCCACCGCGCCGCCGAACAACCTGGGGAGCAACGTGCTGTCGCAGCGCGCCGCGATCGCCGGCCTGAAGACGAAGGCCGAATGGTTTCCCGAGATCTGGCGCCGCCAGCGCCGTAACCAAGACGTCGTCGCCCAGGCTGCGTTGAAGATTCCCGGCTTCGCCGTGCCCGTGTACCCATCGCAGGCCAACTTGCTCGTCATCGAAACCATAGACGCCGGCATCCGGCCCGAGGCGCTGGTCGCGGCATACCAGACGCAAGGAATCATGATCCGCCAGGGCACCTACCACACCAAACAGTTCGGCGACCGCTTCGTCAAGGTCAGTCTGACCGTTCCCGAAGAGTGGGCTGACCGCTTTTGTGAACTGCTGCCCGAGATGGTCAAACTGGCCCGCACGATCGACGTGCCCGCAAACCTGTTCTGATCGGACGCGCTATGCCTTACATCACCACTTCGGACAAGGTCCAGCTCTATTATGAGGAAACCGGTGCCGGCGAGCCCATCGTGTTCGTGCACGAGTTCGGCGGCGACATGCGCAGCTGGGAGCCGCAGATGCGCTATTTCTCGCGGCGCTACCGCTGCATCGCGTTCAATGCGCGCGGCTACACACCGTCCGATGTGCCAGACGATTTGGAGCTGTATTCGCAACGCCGCGCCGCGCTGGACGTGGTCGATGTGCTCGATGGCCTGGACATTCCCAAGGCGCATATCGTCGGTCTGTCGATGGGCGGCTTTGCCACCGTGCACGTCGGACTCATCGCCCCGGAGCGCGCGCTGTCGCTGGTGGTGGCCGGTGCGGGTTACGGGGCCGAGAAGGCGCACGAAGAATACTTCCGCAACGTGTCGATGGAAGTAGCTGCCCAGTTCGAGAAGCAGGGCGCGGAGCGGTTCTCCAAGACCTATGCGCTGGCGGCATCCCGGATCGCTTTCCAGCTCAAAGACCCGCGCGGCTGGGCGGAGTTCGCGCAAGACCTGTCGCAGCATTCGGCGCTCGGCGCCGCGATGACCATGCGTGGCGTGCAGGCGCGCAGACCGTCCCTGTACGACCTCGAAGACGAACTGAAATCGATGACGGTGCCTACCCTGATCGTCGTCGGGGATGAGGACGACCACTGCTTGCAACCCGGCATCTTCATGAAGCGCGTTATTCCTGCATCTGGCCTGGCCGTGCTGCCAAAGGCCGGCCACACGCTGAACCTTGAAGATCCTGCTTTGTTCAACCAAGTGGTGGCGGATTTCCTTGCCACGGTCGCGCAACAGCGCTGGTTGCCCCGCGATCCCCGGGCCCAAGCCTCACAGATCATGAAGACTTCATGAGCGCACCGATCTCGTCCTACGTCTCGCAGGAGCGGCTGTGGCATCGGCATGAACAGCTCGCTCTCATCGGCGCAACAGCCACAGGCGGAGTCAACCGCCAAGCCCTGTCGCCCGAGGATGTCGCCGCCTGCCTGCAACTGGTCGAATGGGGTCAGGCGCTCGGCATGCAGGCATCTCGCGATGCAGCAGGCAATGTCTTTCTTACCCTGCCAGGCAGCGACGCCGACGCGGCGCCGGTCCTGACAGGTTCACACCTAGACTCGCAACCGACGGGCGGCAAATACGACGGTGTTTACGGCGTGCTGGCGGCTCTGGAGGCTTGCGAGGCTATACGGGCGGCCGGATTGACGCCACGCCGCCGCATTGAGGTGGTGGCCTGGATGAATGAAGAAGGTTCGCGCTTCGCGCCGGGCATGATGGGCTCGGCGGTGTTTGCCGGCGTGCGTCGACTGGCCGACATTGAAGCGGTTCAGGACGCGCAAGGCGTGCGCGTCGGCAGTGCGCTGCGTGAGGCCGCAGAGGCGCTCTCGGCTATTCCCCTGCGTCCGTTGGGCAGGGACGTGTTCGGCTACGTGGAGGCGCATATCGAGCAAGGACCGCTACTAGAACGACTGGGCAAGACCATCGGCGTGGTCACAGGCATTCAGGGTAAGCGAACCTTCCAGGTTCAGGTGCAGGGCGAGGCGGCCCATGCCGGCACTTCGACGCGCGCCGAACGGCGCGACGCATTGATGGCGGCCGTGGCCATGGTTGGCGCCTTGAACGTGCGGATGCACGACGAACTGGATGTGCTGAAGTTCACCATCGGCCGTTTCAGTGTCGTGCCGAACGCGCCCTCGGTCGTGCCCAGCGGCGTCATGTTCTCGATCGACCTGCGGCACCCGGAGTCGGCCGTGTTGCTCGAACTGGGCGATGCGATCGAGGCCATCTGCAAGGCAAATGCCGGACCCTGCGATGTGAGCGTCAAAGAGCTGTCGAAGGCGATGTCGCTGGAGTTTCCAGCCGACATGCGCAAGCGAATTCGCGACTCCTCGAACGCCCTCGGCATCAGCCATATGGACATTCTCTCCACGGCCGGCCACGACGCCCGATATGTTCACGAGGTCTGTCCGTCGGCGATGGTTTTTATACCATGCCATAAAGGCATCACGCACAACGAGGAAGAATCCATCACGGCTCAGGACGCCGCTGCCGGGGCAAAGGTGCTGACCGAGGTTTTGGTGGGGCTTGCGCTTTCGTAGGCAACTGTGTAGTTGCACAGCACATTGACACGAAGCGATCAGGTATCGGACAGCTTTTAACTAGAGGAGTCATTCAGTTCAGCTTCTGTGCATTCACGCAAGTGGGAGATTAATGAGTCGCCGCTGAAAAAATACGCCAGCCCTTGATTTGACTGGCAAATTTACGGATTGGTGACGGCTGGATTTGCAAGAAAATGAATGCCATCCATTTGATTTCTTGAAAATTCCGACGAGGTTTTTCATGGGACCCAGAACCCCTGCAGCGCAAAAGGATGAGCTTCCCCGCTCAGGCCTGGACGAGCAACTCAAGATGAGCCATCCGCTGATCAAGCTTTCCCAACTGATGAACTGGAAGGAAATCGAACGCAGTTTTGGCGCGCACTTCGCTTCTGTGAACGGCGGAGTAAAAGGGAGCCAGGACCGGCACTCGCGGCGCCGACTCGCCTAGCTCCACTGCGTTAGTGCGACAGAGCCACGAGCGGGACTACCAGTGCCGATGCAGCCCATGACGGCTGCGTTAAGAGACATTCAATCCGGGAGCACCGCCTCGATGAGGAAGGGCCCGTCATGCGCGAGGCCCTGACGAAAGGCGTCGAGGAACGCTGCAGGCGTGCTTGCCCGTGCGGATGCGACGCCTAGCGAGCTTGCAAGTTCGGCCCACTGGATGTCGGGCGACCCGATGCTCAGCATCGACTGGGCATTGCGGCCGAGGCGTTCAACGCCTACGTTGGTCATCTCATGGTGCAAAATCGCGTAGCGCCGGTTTGAGAAGATGACCGTGAGGCATTGAAGCTTTTCGCGCGCCTGCGTCCACAGCGCCTGTACGGTGTACATCGCGCTGCCGTCCGCCTGAAGCGACACCACCTGACGCTGCGGGCACGCGACGGCCGCACCGACAGCCAACGGCATTCCGATGCCGATGGCGCCCCCCGTGAGTTGCAGGTAGTCGTGCGCGGCCGAGCCGTGGCTGTGCCCGAAGAAGGTGCGTCCCTGGGTAACGGACTCGTCGGTGACGATGGCGTCTTCGGGCAACAATGCGGCTATGGCGCGGCACAGCGTGTCGGCGTCAAGGGGCTGCGACGTGGCGGCAGGCACTGGTACCTTGGACGTTGCCGCTATTTCCTGGACATCGGACACGCCTAGCGCAACCATCAAGCGCAGCAGGGCGGAATCGATATCCATGTGTGGCGACGCCAGTTCGCACACGGCGCACGCTTCAGGCGCCAGCCGGCTGGGCTTGCCAGGATAGGCAAAAAAAGCGACCGGATCGCGCGAGCCCACGAGCACGAGATGGTCAACGTCCTCGAGCCGCTGCAAGGCAGCGTCCACCGCATAAGGCAGCTTGTCAGTGCGCGGCGCGCCTCGGCCCCGCTGCATGCGGGCGTTTGATGTTTCCGCAAGCACCTGGGCACCGGTGGCTTGGGCAATCAAGTGGGCGCGGCGCAGGGCGTCGCCGCGCAAGGCTGCACCGCCCAGAAGCAGCAACGCGTGGCCGGCACGCAAGGCCTGCGCGGCCCGCGCAATCGCGGCATCGTCCACTTGTGCCGCAGCCGGTGCTTGTCGCACCGCCGGCTGTGCGTCTTTCCCCATTTCACCCCAAGCCACGTCGGCCGGAAGGATCAATGTGCTCACCTGTCCCGGGGGCTGCAGCGCAGTCGCTATGCCGTCGAGGATCGAAGGCACAAGCCCCTCGGCCGAGGCGATCGTATGCACCTGCGCCGATACCGCGGAGGCAATAGCGTGGATGTCGCTGGTCAACGGCGCATCAAAGGCTAGGTGGTGACGGGCATGGTCGCCGACGATGTTCACTATCGGGCTGCGCGCACGCTGCGCGTTGTGCAAATTGGCCACGCCGTTGCCCAGGCCGGAGCCCAGGTGCAGCAGCGTCGCTGCCGGCTTGCCGGCCATACGGGCATAGCCGTCAGCAGCGCCGGTCACCACCCCTTCATAGAGGCCGAGGATGCAGCGCATGCGCGGCTGCTGGTCCAGCGCCGCCACGAAGTGCATTTCAGAAGTCCCTGGGTTGGCGAAGCACACATCGATGCCATTGGCCAGCAGGGTTTCGCATAGTAGTTGTGCACCGTTCATCGCTTGGTTTCCTTGTTTGTGTGTGCCTTGCCGTCCAGGCTCGGCGCTGTCATTCATCGTCGGGCGGGGGCCGACATCGGACGTCGTCAGATCTGCGTTCGGGCTTTATTTAACCTTGCCCGATCGCGCGTGCCGCGCGCATGGCCAGCGGCGCCAGTTCCTGCGTAGCTCGCTCGAGCGACCAGCGCGGCTTGGGCACCGACAGGTTGACTGCGGCCACCGGACGGCGCGCGCTGTCGAGCACTGCTGCCGCAACGTTCACGTCGCCCGAGAAAAACTCTTCGTCTGCATAGGCGAAGCCTGCGCCGCGCGCTTCGTTCACCAGCGCGACGAGTCGCTCGCGGTGCACGGTGGTCTGCGGCGTGTGCTGCTCCAAAACCATGGCCATGACACGCGCCTCGGCGTCCTCGGGCGCCAATGCGGCCAGCACAGCGCGGCCCGAGGCACTAGAGGCCATCGGGATGCGCGTACCGATCGGCATGTAAACAGGGATATGGCGAAACGAATGGATCCGCATTACGAACACCATGTCGTCGCCATCTGGAACTGAGAAATTGACGCTCTCCCCGCACTCCTGGTTCAGCCCATGCAAGATGGCGTACGCCCCCTGCAGCAGCGGCTCCTTAGCCAGGTAACCAAAGCCCAAGGTCACGGCACGTGGAGTCAGCCGATAGCCTTTGAGGGTCGGGTCCCGCGTGACGTAGCCCATCTGCTCGAGCGTGTAGACCATGCGCTGCGCCGAACTCTTGGTAATTTCCACCGCAACGGCGATCTCGGGCAGGGTCATCGCGCGCTGTCCCTGAAAGGCCTCCAGGACCTGCAGCCCTTTGTGCAGCGACTGCACGTATAGCGATGAGACGTTCACGAAGATTCCTTATTCAAGCGGCTGCGCATGTTGACAACCAATTCTAGAACTCGTTTAATGTAATATCTTATCGCTAAACGATTAAAGTAAATCGCTATTCGATATATATTTACTTGGACGCCACCATGAACTCAAATTTGAAAATGGACTACAGCGCAGCCACCGTGATTGACGGCCTAGTGTTCTTCAGCGACGGCAGCAACCGTGACATGCTGGCCGGCGGTGTGACCGCGATGAATCTCACCGTTACGGAAATGGCGGCAGGGTTCGAGGATGCGGTGCAGGATCTGGTGCGCTGGCGGCGCTACTGCCGCACCACGCCAGGCTGGACTCTCATCGAAACCTCAGATGACATAGACCGCGCCAAGAAGGAAGGCTCGCTTGGCCTGATCATGGGGTGGCAGAACGCCAAGCCCATCGGCGACCAACTCGAACGCATCGAACTCTTTCGCGATCTCGGCTTGCGCATCGTCCAGTTGACCTACAACGAGGCCAATTTGCTGGGAGATGGTTGCCTTGAGGCTCGCAACGGTGGGCTGAGCACCCTGGGAATCAAGGCCGTGCAGGAAATGAACCGTGTGGGTCTGGCCATCGACGTGAGTCACTGTGCCGAGCAGACTTGCCTGGACACGTGCCAGCAATCCACGCGCCCGGTTCTGCTCACGCATGCCAATGCCAACGCAGTCGTGCGTAGACCGCGCAACAAGAGCGATGAGGTGATCCAGGCGGTCGCGCGCACAGGCGGCGTTATCGGCTGCAGCATCCACGGTTACCTGAACTGGGGCGGCGATCCTAACGAGCAGTCCAGCCTGAAGAACTTCGTGGCCAACGTTCGCCACATCGGCAACCTGGCGGGATACGAACACGTGGGCATTGGCTCCGATTTTCCATCGGTTGACAACTACGACGCCGTGACGCACGTCATGGTCATGTCGCGCACGAAGTACCCCGGTTCGGGCGGCGACCTGGCACGCGCCTTCGGCGATGTCATGCAAGCGCGCTATCCCAAAGAGACGCCCACCCCGGCCCAGTTCCCCGTGCTCGCCCAGGCGCTGGAAGACGGCGGTCTCACGCATGAACAGGTGATGGGCGTGCTGGGTCGCAACTTTCATCGCGTGCTCAAGGAATGTTGGAAACCCGCCTGACACCGTGCCCGATTCACCGACCCAACCTAAGCCCACCATGACCATGAAGCAACTTGTCCTCGCCGCCTGTACCGTCGTCTGCGCCTTGGCCACCAATGCACAAACGGCCGCCTACCCCAGCCGCCCCATTAAGATCATCGTGCCGTATGCGCCCGGCGGTTCAACCGACATTGTGGTGCGCGAATTTGCCACCCTTGCCAGCCCCAAGCTGGGCCAGCCGATCGTGATCGACAACAAGGGCGGCGCCGGCGCCACCATGGGTGCGCGCGACATTGCAAATGCAAAGCCGGATGGCTACACGCTGGCTATCTTGCCAAGCCCGGTGTTTCGCATGCCGCACATCCAGAACGTGGGCTATGACCCGCTCAAGGACTTCAGCTACATCAACATGTTGAGCGGCTATGTACTGGGTGTGGCGGTCAAGTCCAGTTCGCCGTACAAGACGTGGGACGACTTCGTCGCAGGAACCCGCGCCAATCCTCAGGGCGTGACCTACGGCACGGCCAGCATCGGCAGTGCCTCGAACGTGATCATGGAGAACATCGGGGCGCACTATGGGCTCAAGCTGACCCATGTTCCCTACCAGGGCGAGTCTGGCGTGGTGCAGGCCGTGCTGGGCGACTTCGTCGGCGCCTATGCGGGCTCGTCGACCGTGGCGCCCATGGTCAAGGCGGGCCAGATGCGCATGCTGGTCACCTGGGGCTCCAAACGCAGCGCACTCTACCCCGGCGTGCCTACGCTGCATGAGCTGAACCCGAAGATTGAGCCGAACTCCTCGCCCTTTGGCATCGCCGGACCCAAGGGCCTGCCGGTCGAGGTGATGAGCAAGCTCAATGCGGTATTCAAGGAAGTAATTGAGTCACCTGAGTTCCGCGCCACACTGGAGCGCTATGGCCAGGAGCCGGTGTACATGAACTCAACCGACTATGCGGCCTTCGCACGCAAGGCTTTTGCGGAAGAAGCCGAGATCGTGAAGAAGCTCGGCCTGAAAGCTAACTGAGTCGATGAACCAGACATTGCCCCTCCCTAAGCACGTGGACGTCGCCATTATCGGCGGTGGAATCACCGGAATTGCCACCGCTTACCATCTGAGCGCCCAAGGCGCGAGCGTCGCCGTCTTTGAGAAGGGCACCCTGGCGTGCGAGCAGTCATCGCGCAACTGGGGTTGGGTGCGCACGCTGCTGCGGGACGTGGTTGAGGTGCCGCTGGCGGTGCGCGCGGGCACGCTTTGGCGTGACCTGCAGTCAAAAATAGATGTCGGCTTTCGTGCCAGCGGCATTCTGTATCTGGCCAAGTCGCGCCAGGATATGCATGCCTACAGCCAGTGGCTCGCGCGGGCCGGTTTGACCGATGCACGGATGCTGGACGCTGACGCAGCACGAGCAATGCTCCCGCTCACATCTGTGGATTGGGAAGGGGCGCTCTACAGCCCGAGCGATGGTGTGGCGGAGCCCGGGATCGCCACGCGCGCGATCGCCGAGCTGGCACGGCGAAAAGGCTGCTGTATCCATGAGCACTGCGCGGTGCGCGGGCTGCAGTCCAGTGGCAGCCGTGTCACGGGTGTCTGGACTGAGCACGGGCCGGTGCAGGCCGGTGCCGTCTTGCTAGCGGGCGGGGCGTGGTCGCGCCTGTTTAGCGGCAATCTTGGCATCGAGCTGCCACAGCTCAAAGTACGCGCCTCGGTGCTACGCGCCACTGCGCCTTCGACACCGATGGATGTCACGGTCAACGGCAAAGATTTCACCTGCCGCCGCGAGGCTGACGGCAACTACGTGGTCTCTCAGTTCAACGCGTCATACGCCGACATCGTACCCGACAGCTTGCGACTGCTGCGGCACTACCTGCCGAGCTGGCTCGGCAACAACGGTTTAGTGAAGCTGCGCTTCGGCCACGAATTCTTCCGTGCGTTGCGCGTCCCGCGCCGCTTCGACACCCAGGCAGTAACGCCTTTCGAGCAGCAACGAATGCTCAACCCGTCGCCGGCGCCCGCCACTGCCAGCGCACTGACCAAGCTGCAGCACGCATTCCCAGCTTTTCGGGACTCGCGCATCCTGGATATGTGGAGCGGCTACATCGACGTGATGCCAGACGCCCTGCCCGTCATGGACCACGTGGATGCGTGCCCCGGCCTGTACATCGCCACAGGCTTTTCGGGCCATGGCTTTGGCATCGGCCCTGCGGTCGGAGAGGCAATGGCGCAGCTCATCGACCAGCGTATGCCCTCCGTGGACCTGGGGCCCTTCTCCCTGAGCCGCTTCAGCTAACTATGCTGCTCAAAACCTGGAAACTTGTCTGGGCGCTCATAGCCCGGGGGCATGAAAAGACCACTGGTAAATGATCAACTCTGGTCCGTTGTCCAGCCGCTACTGCCTGCCGAGCCGCCAAAGACCAAGGGCGGGCGCCCTCAGGTCTCGAACCTCGCAGCGCTCACCAGTATCCTTTTCGTGCTGCGCTCGGGCATTACCTAGGATGCTTCCCCAGGAGATAGGCTGCGGCTCAGGCGTGACGTGCCGGCGCCTATTGCGCGACTGACAGGAAGTCGAGGTTTGGAGCCGCGGTCGCAGTCCGCATTGCGCCTGAGATAAGCAGTAACGCTGGTAAAGTGACGCGCCAGTGGGCATTGAAGGGCAAGGGCGTGATGATGCGTTCAGAATGGGATGCCACTGGAAGTCTCGAATCAGGCTTTCTGATGCGCCTGCTTGAAGACTGGCAGTTGCCGGATGCCGACATCGTTGCCCTGATTCCGCAGCGTCATGGCGTATCTGCAAGGGTAAAACTGTTTTTGATATTTTTGCAAAGGCGGTTCCAACCCGTCCCGCCTTGGCGCACGTCTGTTTGAACTTGTGGACCTCTGCCATGAGGAATTCATCATGTCGACCTTGTCAGCCGAGTTTGCTCGTCGCATCACAAGGGGCGGCGGCGGGCGAAACGAACCACGGTAACGCCAGGCTTCGCCTGGCGCACAGAAGGCATGACTAAAACGCAATCGTCGTAAGGCGTGCTCACCGGTTCGGATCCGTTCCAGCCAATCACTGTGCCTGCCTTGCCAATGCATTCAAGCCCCTGGAAGGGCTCGGTGAAACGAAAGTCTGCGCTGAGCGCCACCACGGCGCCAGTAACTTCCAGCACCCACTGGCACTCGGAGTCAGCCTGTAGCCAACCGGGCAAAAGCCGCTGCAGGTTCTCGGCCGGCAGTGTTTGCGCAGCTTGCAGGAAACGCACGCACATGTCCTGGGCCACCGTGCGGCTGGAGACGTCGCCATGAAAGCCGCATTCCAGCAGCAGTGACTGGGTTTGCGCATCGTCGCCGATGGGATTGAGCGTTCCGAAACGCCCGAAGTCACGCATCCGCACCCCATCCTTGTGGCCTGCATCGACCACGACATGTTCCGGCGTGCGCAGACGCTTGGCCAGTTCGAGGTTGCGCGCCTGCATGCCGGCCAGCAGCAGCGGGGCGGCGCGCTCGTGCATGGAATGCAGATCGAGCAACCAGTCGGCGTGCGCAATGAACGGGCGCAGCGCTCTGGCGCGGCGGCGCTCCAGTGTGCTGCCGCTTTCGATGCGGTCAAGCTGCCATTGACGGTTCAGGTCTTCATCGACAAAGCGCGAAGCGTCGTGGTCGGCCGGGTCAAAACGGTCAAACGCAGCCAGGTTGCAAAACGCCAGCGTCAGCTTGCCCTGCTGCGGCCGCACTGCGGCTTGCAGCAAGCCTTTTAGCGCCCAGGCGCCGCAGAGCTCATTGCCGTGAATTAGGGCGGTGATCAGCACATCGCGGCCGGCCCGACCGGAGTCGAACTGCCAGACGCCCTCCACGCCGGTGTTGCCGGCGCGCCAAGTAGTGATGTCGGGCTTGGGCAAATCAAACTGCAAGGAGGAGGTGGTCATTCTTTGATCTTCGCGAAGTCGACAATGCGCTGGTATTTTGCGGTTTCCTGCTTCAGGAAAGCGGGCATATCTACGTTGAGAGGCGAAACGGTCGAGCCCGAGTCTTCAAGCTTCTTGCGCAGCTCGATCGTCTGCAGGGAATCGTTCAAGGCTTTTTTGAGTTTTGCCACCACGGGCTCGGGCATATGCGCCGGACCCATCAGCGCAAACCAGATATTGATGTCGATGCCCTTGAGTTTGGGTGTTTCGGCCAGCGCCGGGATATCGGCCGTCATAGACGAGCGCCTGGCTTCGGTGGTGCCGAGCGCGACGACCTTGCCGCTGCGAATATGAGGCAATCCGCTGGACATCACGAACACGCCAAAATCGATGTTGTTGCCCAGCAGATCGTTGGCCAGAGGCG
>JAQGMN010000147.1 GCA_028292345.1 Polaromonas sp.
CATTCCTGGAAGGCATCGAGGCCAATGGCGGCCGTCGGCACCTGGCCGCTGATGATGACCATCGGAATGCTGTCCATGTAGGCGGTCGCAATGCCGGTCACGGCATTGGTCAGTCCCGGGCCGGACGTGACGAGCGCCACGCCCACATCGCCCGTGGCACGCGCATAGCCGTCGGCGGCATGCACGGCGGCCTGCTCGTGGCGCACCAGCACATGCTGGATGGTGTCCTGCTTGTAGAAGGCATCGTAAATGTGCAGAACCGCGCCGCCCGGGTAGCCCCAGATGTACTTGACACCTTCGGCCTGAAGCGACTTGACGAGGATTTCAGCGCCCCGCAGGTCTTGAGAATGGGTCTGGGCAGAGGCTGCCGCCGCGGAAGCAATTTCCGCCTTTGTGATTTCCATGATGAACCTTTGTGAATTTCTCTAACGAAATACCTAGGGTGCCTCTTGGCCCGCTCTTGTGAAGCTGCGTCGAGACTTGAGGCCAAAACCATAGGCAGAAACATAATCCGCCGAGCCATGACCCGTTTGCCTTTTGATGTGCAGGCAGCATTATGACACCGTGGGGAGCCTGCCTGCGCTCATGGACCCGCTGATGCGGCAGGCGCAATGCGATAATTTCAAGCTGGGCATTGGCCAGAAGACCATGCAACGACACATCAAGTCCTGAGCACACTGACAACGCTGGACAACCGGGACTCACCGTTGGCAACTGAACAAGAACTTTCCGACTTTTTGAAAAGCGTTGAAAAACGGGCCTTCAAGCGCAGCATTTACCACGTCCGCGACGAAGAAGCAGCGCTCGACATCGTTCAGGACAGCATGATGAAACTGGCCCAGCACTACGGCGACAAGCCGGCTGCTGAACTGCCCATGCTGTTTCAGCGAATCCTGTCCAACACGACGCTGGACTGGTTCAGGCGGCGCAAGACGCGCAACGCCCTGTTTTCCAACATGAGCGAGTTTTCCGCATCCGGAGACGATGGAGATTTCGATCTTCTTGAAACTTTGGAGAGCCTGACCGACTCTGAAGGCACAGAAAGTGCGCAGGACGCGACAGAACGGGCTCAGATTTTGCATGCGATCGAAGTTCAGATTCAGGAGTTGCCAGACCGTCAACGGGAAGCCTTTCTGATGCGTTACTGGGAGGAAATGGATGTGGCTGAAACAGCCGCCGCCATGGGTTGCTCGGAAGGCAGCGTCAAAACACACTGTTCCCGTGCAGTTCACGCCCTCAGCAAAGCGCTGAGCGCCAAAGGAATAAAACTATGAAAACTTCGCTCCAAAAAAGATCGGCCATCCTGCAGGACCGGTTTGGCCTCAGAACCGCGTCCTACCTGTCGGCCGGTACGGCCGAGCTACCCCACGACATCTCCGAACGGCTGCGGTCGGCCCGCGTTCAGGCGGTGTCCCAGCGCAAGATCGCCCCTGCCCAGACTGCCGTCGCGGCGGTTCACTCCAGCGGCAGCGCTGCGCTGACCTGGGGGTCCGGCGAAGGCTTGAGCTGGTGGAGCCGGATCGGCTCGGTGCTTCCGTTGATTGCGCTGGTCGCGGGCCTGCTGGCCATCAATTCGTTTCAAAGCGACAACCGGACCCAGGAGCTGGCTGAAGTGGATGCCGCGCTGTTGACCGATGACTTGCCGCCGGCCGCATTTGCAGACCCGGGCTTTGTCCAGTTTCTCAAAACAGGACGCCAGCCTGCCAATCCCCAATGACACCAGCGGCTGATTTTTCACTGACGCGGCCCCCCAGTGTTTGCAGCAGGGCAATGGCGCATTGGGCGCTGCCACCAATGCGTTCAGTCCTGCTGGGCCTGACGGTTGCCATCCTGCTGGCCTGGCCGCCCGGCGCTTCGTCACAGATCCAGCGCCCTTCGGCTTCAGCCAGTGCACCGGCTTCGGGCAAGACCCCGGCAACCGGTCCGGCCTGGTCCCAGTTGACACCGGCGCAGCAGCAGGCCCTGGCACCGCTGGCGTCGAGCTGGAACACCACCATGAGCGAGGCACAAAAACGCAAGTGGCTGGAGATCTCGAAAAACTACGGCACGCTCGCACCCCAGGCCCAGGCCACGCTGAACAGCAGAATGAATGAATGGGTTGCGCTCAGTCCGCAGCAGCGCGCCCAGGCCCGGCTGAATTTCGGCAAGACACTGGAATTGTCCCAGGAACTGTCGCCGGAAGAAAAGAAAGCCAAATGGGAAGCCTACCAGGCCTTGAGCCCTGAAGAAAAGCAAAAGCTTGCCGCCACGGCCAGCCCCAAGCCCAGCGGCGCGGCCACTGCCATCAAGCCCGTGGCGCCGCAAAAGCTGGCCACCGTTCCCGCGCAGGCGGCCAGCGGGCAGGCTTTAAAGCCTGCGCCTAAAATCAGTCCCTTGCCTGCAACGCCAGTGCCTGCACCGACAGGTCTGCCCGTGCCGGCAAACGGCGCGGCAACGCAACGGTAACAAGCCGGACAGGCATGCCTGCCTGCCTTGTTGCCCAGTGGCGCGGCAGCTTCCTGTTCGCATCCACCCTAAGTTGTTCCCTTGATTGCTAAAGATACTCAAATCCCGTCGATTCCGCGGCGCATGGCCTGCTGGATGTATGAGGGCATGCTCATGTTCGGCGTGGTGTTCATCGCCGGCTACCTGTTCAGCACCCTGAGCCAGACGCGCAATGCGCTCGACAACCGGCACGGGCTGCAGGCTTTCGTGTTCATGGTTTTTGCCGTCTACTTTGTCTGGTTCTGGGCCAAGGGCCAGACACTTGCCATGAAAACATGGCACATCCGCGTCGTCGATGTGAATGGCCAGCCGATCACCCAGCAACGCGCGCTGCTTCGCTATGTGCTCAGCTGGTTGTGGTTTCTGCCGCCCCTGGCAGCAAGCTGGGTGCTGGGGCTGTCGGCTGCCGAAGGCAGTGTCTTGACCATGGGATGGGTGGCCATCTGGGCCATCCTGGCGCGCTTTCATCCAGAGCGGCAGTTCTGGCACGACGCCTGGGCCGGCACCCGGCTGATCACCTCGATCACCCCGCCCAAGGCAAAACGCACGGCGTCCGCCAAGGCGGCAGTTTCCAGGCCAACCTGAAAGCCCTTTGTCATGCGGCGCCGCGAGAATGACCTTCATGCCTGAACAAGTTCCGTTTTCCACTCCCGCCAATGCACAGAAAAACCGCCGTGGCCTGAGCCGCATGTGGCATGCCACCGGCTACTCCCTGGCCGGCCTGCGCGCCGGATGGAGCGAAACGGCATTCCGGCAGGAGGCGCTGGCCTCGCTGGTGATGGTGCCGGCGGCGTTCTGGCTGGGCCGCAACTGGATGGAAACAGTCCTGCTCGCGGGAACCGTCATGCTGGTGCTGATCGTCGAATTGCTCAACACCGGCATCGAGGCAGCCATCGACCGCATCGGGCCCGAATGGCATGAACTTTCCAAACGCGCCAAGGACACCGGCAGCGCCGCCGTCCTGCTCTGCCTGCTGCTTTGCGCGGGCACCTGGACGCTGGCGCTGGCCAACCGGCTTGGCGCCTAACCCTTGAAACAGGCAGCATGAACCACCCTTCTTTTTCCTTGTGCGTGTACTGCGGTTCGCGCCCCGGCAACAGCCCCGAGTTTGCTGCGCTGGCCCAGGCGGTCGGCACCTGGATCGGCCGGCATGGCGGCCAGCTGGTGTATGGCGGCGGCCACAATGGCCTGATGGGCATCCTGGCCGATGCGGCGCTGGCGGCAGGCGCCCGCGTGATCGGCGTGATTCCAAAGGCGCTGGTCGAGAAGGAATGGGCGCACACGGGCTGCACCGAACTGCATGTCGTGGAAAACATGCATGAGCGCAAGCGCATCATGGCCGAACATGCCGACGCCTTTCTGGCGCTGCCCGGCGGCATTGGCACGCTTGAAGAGTTTTTTGAAGTCTGGACCTGGCGCCAGCTCGGCTACCACGACAAGCCGGTCGGCCTGCTCAACCGGGGCGGCTTTTACAACAGCCTGCTCACGTTTCTGAACTCGGCGGTCACCAGCGGCTTCATGAATGAATGGCAGATGGGGCTGATCCGCACCGGCAGCGACGCGGAATTGCTCATGGCCGAACTGGTGCAGGCAGCCGGCACGGCATTGCCGGCCGTGCAACTGGACCAGATCTGAACCGGCTTAGATGGCCGCTTCGTCTTCTTCCCCGGTGCGGATGCGCAACACGCGCTCGACGCTGGTGACAAAGATCTTGCCGTCGCCGATCTTGCCGGTGCGCGCCGCGCGGACGATGGCTTCGACACAGCGGTCGACGTCAATGGTCTTGACAACCACTTCGACCTTGACCTTGGGCAGGAAATCAACCACATACTCGGCGCCCCGATAGAGCTCGGTGTGGCCTTTCTGGCGTCCGAAACCCTTGACTTCCGTGACGGTCAGGCCGGTCACGCCACATTCAGCAAGGGCTTCGCGAACTTCTTCAAGTTTGAAGGGCTTGAGGATGGCGGTAATTTGTTTCACGAAAATCTCTCTGTGGGTCTGAAAACTCAATGGTAAAGGCTGGCGGAGGTCGGCAATGTAACGATTGTGAATCGCTGCGCCGCGTCACTCGCCAAACTTGCTGGTAATAGGATAACGCCAATCCTTGCCGAAACTGCGGTGGCTCACACGGATGCCCACCGGCGACTGGCGGCGCTTGTATTCGTTGATCCGGATGAGCCGCGCCACGCGCTCGACCACGGCGCGCTCGAAGCCTTCGGCGACGATGGACTCGATGCCGTGGTCGTTTTCCATGTAGCGCTTCAGGATGGCATCGAGCACGTCGTAGGGCGGCAGGCTGTCCTGGTCGGTCTGGTCGGCGCGCAGCTCGGCGCTGGGCGGGCGCGTGATGATGCGCTCCGGGATCGGCGCGCTGCCGGTGCCGTAGGGGTCGTTTTCATTGCGCCACCGGGCCAGCCGGAACACCGTGGTTTTCAGCAGGTCCTTGATGACCGCGAAGCCGCCGGCCATGTCGCCATACAGCGTGCAGTAGCCGGTGGCCATCTCGCTCTTGTTGCCGGTGGTCAGGACGATCGAGCCGAACTTGTTCGACAGCGCCATCAGGAACACGCCCCGGATGCGCGCCTGGATGTTTTCCTCGGTGGTGTCCTCGGCCAGCCCCTTGAATTCACCGGCCAGCGAAGCCTTGAAGGCTTCAAATTCGGGGGTGATGGAAATTTCGTCGTAGCGCACCCCCATGCGCTCGGCCATGTCGCGCGCGTCGATCCAGGAAATATCGGCCGTGTAGGGCGACGGCATCATCACCGCGCGGACCTTGTCCGCCCCCAGCGCATCGACCGCAATGGCCAGCACCAGCGCCGAGTCGATGCCGCCCGACAGCCCGAGCAGCGCGCCGGGAAAGCCGTTCTTGCCCAGGTAATCGCGCACGCCCAGCACCAGCGCATCCCACAGGTCGGCCTCGGCGCTGCGCAGCGGCACCGCGTCTGCTACCAGTTCAATAGCTGCCTGCGCACGCTGCGCCTGCACCATGAACAGATTTTCCTTGAAACTCTCGGCCCGGCCGGCCAGCGTGCCGTCGGCCTGCAGCGCAAACGAATGGCCCTCGAACACGATCTCGTCCTGCCCGCCCACCAGATGCGCATAAACCAGCGGCAGGCCGCTCGCCAGGCAGCGCTCCTGCATCATCAGCTCGCGCTCGCCGCCCTTGCCGACGTGAAACGGCGAGGCGTTGATGACCACCAGCAGCTCGGCGCCGGCCTGCCGGGCCAGCCGCGCGGGTTCCTCGAACCAGGCGTCCTCGCAGATCAGCAGCCCGATGCTGACCGCGTCGGTGCCCTCGCCGGCCTGGAACACGCAGGTGCCCTGCCCTGGCGCGAAGTAGCGCCGTTCGTCGAACACCTGGTAGTTGGGCAGCTCGCGCTTGGCATAGGTCTCGATGATGCGGCCTTCGCGCAGCACCCGGGCCGCGTTGTGGCGCTGCTGCACTTCCACGCTCTTGGTGCGCAGGGCCAGCGCCCGGTCGCCGTGGGTGGGCGTGCCAACCACGACGCTCAGGCCTTTTAACCCGGCCAGCTCCTCGGCCACCCGATTCACGGCATCATTGCAGGCCTGGATGAACGAGGGGCGCAAAAAAAGGTCTTCGGCCGCATAGCCGCAAATGGCCATTTCGGGCGTGAGCACCAGCCGGGCGCCGCCGGCATAGGCGCTGCGGGCGGCGGCGATGATTTTTTGCGCATTGCCCTGCATGTCGCCCACGCAGTAGTTCAATTGGGCGACGCAGATTTTGAGTGACATGATGAAATTGAACCTCGGAAAAAGACACCAGAAACACGTGAAAAACAACGCAAACGATTATGTCATCCGCATTCTGGATTCGCCGCTGGCCGTGAATGCCGGCGAGTGGAATGCGCTGCTGGCCGCGCAAAGTCCGGACGGCATTCTGAACCCTTTCATGCGCCACGAATACCTGGCCGCGCTGCATGCCAGCGGCAGCGCCACGCCGACAACCGGCTGGACGCCCCGCTTTGTCACCCTGTGGCAGGGGGATGCCCTGGCCGGGGCCTGCGCGCTGTACCTCAAGGCGCATTCCTATGGCGAATACGTCTTTGACTGGGCCTGGGCCAATGCCTATGCGCAAAATGGCCTGGACTACTACCCCAAGGCGCTGGTCGCCGTGCCGTTCACGCCCGTTCCCGGTGCACGGCTGCTGGCGCGCGATCCGGCCGAGCGTGCGCTGCTGGCCCAGGCGGTGGTGGCCTGGTGCGACGCGGAAAAACTGTCTTCGCTGCATGTGCTGTTTGCCGCCGACGACGACGTGAAGGCCTGCGAGGACGCCGGGCTCATGCTGCGCCACACGGTGCAGTTCCACTGGACAAACCATGCCCCCACGCTCCCCGCTGCGCGTGGTTCGCTGCCCCCCGGGGGGGCGGCTGCGCCTGCGGCCCGGCAAAGCCGGTTCCGCGGCCCTGACGCGCAGGGAACTGCCGCTTCCACGCCTGTCGCTGTGTGTGCTGCGCTGCCTTTTGAAGGGGCTGGCTTGTTCAAGGATTTTGACGATTTCCTGATGACGCTGAGCCAGGAAAAGCGCAAGAAAATCCGCCAGGAACGCCGCAAGGTCCGGGATGCGGGCATCACCTTTCGCTGGTCGCTGGGCACGGACATTTCAGGCGCCGACTGGGATTTCTTCTACCGTTGCTATGAGCGCACCTACCTGGAGCATGGCAATGCCCCCTACCTGAGCCGCGACTTCTTTTGTCGCATGCAAGGCAGCATGCCGGAGAACTGGCTGCTGTTCGTCGCCGAGCACGAAGGAACCGCCATTGCTACCAGTTTGATAGCTGTCAACGCAAGACCAGATTGCGCAAAAAGCAGTTTTGATGCTGAAAACCCGCCCTCCGGACCTCGAAGTCCAGAAGACCGGCCATTTCCCTCCATGACCGCCTATGGGCGCTACTGGGGCGCGCTGGCGCGGGTGGACTGCCTGCATTTCGAGGCCTGTTATTACCAGCCGATCGAATGGTGCATTGCGCATGGCTTTCAGAGTTTTGAAGGCGGCGCCCAGGGCGAGCACAAGATGGCCCGTGCCCTGCTGCCGGTCAAGACCACCAGTGCGCACTGGCTGGCGCACCCGTCCTTTGCCGACGCCATCGAGCGTTTCCTGGAGCGCGAAGGCGCGGGCATCGACCACTACCTGGAAGACCTGGAGCGGCGCAGCCCGTTCAAGGCGACCGCCCTTCAGCAGCCCACCAACCCCATCCTAGCCCCATGAGCGAAAAGACAGCCCCCTACACCGTCACGCTGGTTGACGCCGCCAGCCTGAGCGCCGCCGAGCGCAGCGCCGCCGAACTGCGTTTTCGCATGGCGCTGGAAGCCGGCGTCGGCGGCCGCGACCTGGTCGTTCCCACGCTGCAGGCCTGCATGCTGGCGCGCTCGCTCACCCGCCAGCTGTCGCCGGGGGAACTGGCCCATGCCGACCATGCGGCCGAGCGCGAAGTGATCGCGCTGTGGGAAAACGCCGAGGACCAGGCCATCATGACGGCGCTGAAACCGCTGAACCGCGACACGGGCGACGCACGGTTTGAAATCAGCCTCTGAACGTCAATTCTTCGATGCTTCCTTATTGATAGCTGCTCATGCCCGTGCTGATTGCGAAAAATGCTTGTTTGACCATGAATCTCCCGTCCAGCCCCGATAACCCGTCGCCCTCCCTGGCCGAGCCGCTTGCCGCCACGCCGATGGCTCCTGCCTTCGCGCTCGGCCGTCCGCATGCCCGGCGGCTGCGCGAGATCTACCGCTCGGCCGGCTGGCCCTGCCAGGACATGCTGGAGATCGAACTGCTGGCCGGCGGCATGCTGGAGCGCGTCGCCAGCGCGGCGGGCCATGAGACGCTGCGCGTGAGCGATGCGGGCATTGCCTGGCTGGCCGCCACGCTGGCCGTCAACCGGGCCACGCTGTCGGCGCATGAAGCGCTGGTGGAACGCGTGGCCTGCGAGATGGTGCGAGCCGGCCGCATTGCCTGGCGCGCCCTGAGCCTGCGCGCGCAACTGCCACCGGCCGCAGTAGGCGACAAGGCCCGGTGGTGCATGGTGCGGCCTGACGTGTTTTCGATCCGCAACACCACGGTTGAGACCTATGTGGACCCGATCGTCCACGAGATCAAGGTCAAGCGCTCGGACCTGCTGGGCGACCTGCGCCGGCCCGACAAGCGGGGCGCCTACCTCGACCTGGGCGGCGAATGCTGGTACGTGCTGGGCTGCGACGCCAAAGGCCGCCCGATCGGCGCAGCCGATGAGATTCCGGCCGAATGCGGCGTGATGCAGCTTGAAGACGGCCGCCTGGTCGTGGCCCGCGCGGCGCCCCGGCGTTCACGGCAAAACCTGCCGCTGGGCGTGTGGATGGCCCTGGCCAAGGCGACCCCGGTGGCGGGCGTGAACGACGGCGTTCAGGGCCTGCTCGGCGAGGGCGGCCAGCCGCCTGAAGAATCGTTGCCGATGGACGCGGCCGGTTAGAGGGCTTCCCCCTATCCAATCCCGCCGGCCCAACAGATACTTCCCGGATGCCTGCACCCCCAGGCACCCTTTCCGGACTTATCTCAGCCATGGCAAAAACCTCCCATCCACCGCCGGCGCAAAGCGTTGCCCTCCTGCCTGCCGGGGCGCCGCTGCCGGTCGCCAAGGCGGCGCTGCACGACGTGCCGCCCAGCGCCTGGTTGCTGGCGCTGGAAGTGCGCGCCCTCTGGGAACTCAGCGCGCTGCTGCCGGCCTGGCCGCTGCTCAATCGCGCGCCCCGGGGCGACGGCCATCCGGTGGTGGTGTTTCCCGGGCTCACGGCCAACGACATTTCGACCGCGCCGCTGCGCCGCTACCTCCAGCTCCTCAACCATTCGGCCTGCGGCTGGGACCAGGGCTTCAATTTCGGCCCGCGCCCTGGCGTTCTCGACGAGGCCCGGGACCAGCTGGTGCGCACCTTTGAAAGCACCGGCCGCAAGGTCAGCCTGCTGGGCTGGAGCCTGGGCGGCATCTATGCGCGCGAACTGGCCAAGGAAGTGCCGCAGATGGTGCGCAGCGTCATCACGCTGGGAACGCCGTTCGCGGGATCGCACAAATCGACCAATGCCTGGCGGCTTTACGAACTGGCCAGCGGCCGCCGGATCGAGGAGGAAAGCGAAGGCTACAACCTGCCGAAGGCGCCGCCGGTGCCGACCACCAGCATTTATTCGCGCACCGACGGCGTGGTCGCCTGGCAAGGAAGCGTCCAGTCGCCCAGCAGCGAAAACCCGCTGACTGAAAACATCGAAGTTTTGGCCAGCCATGTCGGACTGGGCTTCAACCCCAGCGCCTGGTGGGCGATTGCCGACCGCCTGGCCCAGCCGGAAGGGCAATGGGCGCCCTTCATGCGCGAAACGCGCGGCCGGATCCGGGACTTGATCTATCCCGACCCCTCCCGGCCAGCCTGATCCGGCTTTCAGCCGGAACCTGCCAGCGGTGCGGCCGGGACCTTAATGCGCCGGCAACGAAGCCGGCTCGACGGCAAAGCGCAGGACGACCCGCAGGCCCTGCCGGGACAGGCCGACATGCTCTGCCAGCGCCAGCGCCTGCACATCGGCCCAGACCATCTTGCGGTAGCCGTCGTCATACCGGTCCAGCTGGCCGTTGCCAATGAGTTCGGCCTGCAGCGAAACCGTGACTTCGGCCGGGCTGGCCTGGGCCTGGATCGCCACGGTGGCGGGCTCGTCCATGCCATCGGTCAGCGCGAACAAGGCTGCGCTCAGCACCATGCGCAGGGAATCGCGCAGGACCTGGGCCGGCAGTTCCTCGACCTCGTTGACCAGGCGAAAACCGCAAAAATGCAGCATGGTGGCCATCAGGCCGACGCATTCCCGCACGCCGGACTCGACATCGGTCACGACGCCCGGCTCTGGCGCCAGCCAGGTGCCCATGTCCATGCATTCCTCCAGCGCAGCCTTGGCGAATTCATTGATCTTTTCGGCCTCTTCGCGCACCGACTGCAAATCGGGCTGGGCGGCCGACAGCTTGTGGTGCATGACGCCGTAGATCAGCCCGATGGGCTGCAGCGGCCGAACCATGTGGTGCCGCAAGCACGGCGCCAGGCGCCTGAGGACCGTATAGCGCGCCGCCTCGATCTGCTGGGCGGACACCTCGGCAGGCGCTGCGGATCCGATCGCGGCTTGAGGGATTTCCTGGATGGTCATGTTCGCTGCTCTTCACGAGAAATGGGTTGGTTTTCTTGTGTATCCCTTTTCCACTTCAATGCGAGACCCATGGCAACGTCGCGTTGAAGCAGAAATTGAAAACGTCCTGTTGACGTGTGTACCCAAGGCATGGTGGTTCAAGCAGGTGGATGCAAGAGGCAAGTTTCCTGAAAAAATCTGCTGAACTGTTTGTATCAAAACAAAACACGCCCTGGCCTATTGAAACCAGGGAATTTGTAACTACCGGCTACTTTTCAGGAACTTTTTCAAGCAGATGTTGAAACCCCGGTTTTTCCGGCAACAACCTGCCAGCTCGTCAACTTCAAAACGGAAGGTCCGCAGCCGGCCGCGTACCCGCCCGCAGGTCCGGCCCTGGCGCCCAGCATCAACCCTGGCCGTTGGGAACCAGTTGCGCAATGCTCTGGCAGATATGCGCGACCGTGGCAGGCTTGGAAAGGTGGGCATTGAAGCCGCTCTGCAAGGCCCGCACCGTGTCCACCTGCCGGCCATAGCCACTGAGCGCAATGGCCTTGAGGTTGCGCCAGTCGGGGCGCTTGCGTACCTTGCGGATCAGTTCGTAGCCGTCCATGTAGGGCATGCCCAGGTCCGAAATCAGCAGGTCGTAGCTGTGTTGCTCCAGCATGTCCAGCGCCTGCTGGCCGCTGGTGGCCATGTCCACGGCAGCGCCCTCCAGGCGCAGCAGCGCCGAGAAAGGCTCCAGCAGGTCGGTCATGTCATCGACCGCCAGAATCCTGAGCCCCTTGAGGTTGCCGCTGGGCAGGCCGGCTTTTTTGTCCTGCACCTTGGCTTGCGCCAGCGGCAGCCAGATGGTAAAGCAGGTGCCCTTGCCAATGCCCTCCGAATCGGCCAGCACCCGGCCACCCTGGGCCACCGTCAGGTCGCGCACCAGCGTCAGGCCCACGCCCAGGCCGGTGTTGGTGTTGTAGATTTTCTGGTCGGGCGCCTGGACAAACATGCCGAAGATGTGCGGCAGGAACACCGGGTCGATGCCCTGGCCGGTGTCGATCACGCTCACCGTGGCGAACGTGCCGTCGCGTCCCAGCCGCACGGTGATGGTTCCTCCGCCAGGCGTGAACTTGATGGCGTTGTTGATCAGGTTCCACAGGACCTGCTCCGTGCGGACGCGGTCGCACAGCACCACCAGTTCCTTTTCGCTGCATTCGTAATTCAGCGTCAGGCTTTTCTTGCTGCCGGCCTCGCGCGCAGCCGCTGCAATCAACGAGGCCATCTCGGCCAGGTCCACCGGCGCGAGCCGCAGCGTCAGCTTGCCGGTGCGCGCCCGGGACAGGTCCAGCAGGTCGTCGATGATCTTGGTCTGGCTGACCACGGCGCTGCGAATGGTTTCGCCGGCCCGCGCCACCTCGGGCAGCGCGCGCACCTCGGGATGGCTCAGCAGCAATTCGGTGTTGACCTGGATCAGGTTCAGCGGGTGCTTGAGCTCATGCGACATCACCGCCAGAAACTGGTCCTTGAGCTCGTTGGCCTGCTTTTCCATGGCCAGCAGTTCGTCGCGGCTCACCTGCTGCGACCGGCTCTCGGTCATGTCCCGGGAAATCTTGGCATAGCCGCCGGCCGTGCCTTCCAGCCGGGTGACGACGCCGCTGCAAAAAAAGGTGCTGCCGTCCTTGCGCAAGTGCCAGCGCTCGTCCATGCTGCGGCCTTCGTCGCGCGCGCCGCGCAACTCTTCCTCCGGCGCCCCGGCGGCCCGGTCTTCGGGGGTGAAGATGGTGAAAAACGGCTGGCCCACCATTTCCTGCGGCGTATAGCCAAAAATCCGCTGGGCACCGACGTTCCAGCTGGTGATGCTGCCTTCCTCGTCGATGGTCATGATGGCATAGTCCTTGGTGGTTTCGGCGGCAATCCGAAGCCGCTCCTCACCGGCGCGCAGCCGTTCCTCGGCCTTTCGCAATTCGGTGACATCCACGAACGTCAGCACGACGCCGTCGATGTGGTCATCCATCGTGCGGTAGGGGCGAAGGCGGGCCAGGTAATGCCGGCCGTCGCTGCTGCTGACCGGCCGCTCGATCGGGTTCAAGGTCTTGAGCATTCCGGCGGCATCGTCGGCCAGCGACCCGTAGTCGAGCTTGTGGGTGATGTCCATCAAGGGCCGGTTGATGTCGGACTCGATCAGGTTGAAGATGCGCGTGGCCTGCGGGGTGAAGCGCTTGATGTGCAGGCTGCGGTCGACGAATACCGTGGCAATGTCCGACGAGGCAATCAGGTTTTGCAGGTCGTCGTTCATCATGCCGGTTTCATCGACCTTGACCTTCAATTCGAAGTTGACGGTGGTCAGCTCCTCATTGATCGACTGCAGTTCCTCCTTGCTGGTTTCCAGTTCCTCGGTCGCCGAGCGAAGTTCTTCATTGACCGCCTGCTGCTCCTCGTTCGAGGACTTGAGTTCCTCGGTCGATATCTCGGTCTGCTCGATGGTTTGCTGGAGATTTTCCTTGAGTTGCCTGATCTCGGTTTCCAGTTGATTGACCAGCGCCTGGTGCGCCTGCCCGGTGCTTCCCGACTCTGCGGCCGGCTTTTCAGGCACTTCTTCGAACATCACCAGCGCCAGCGCCGACTCGGTGTTCGCTTCGCCGAAGAAATGCACGCTCATTTCCACCAAGGTCGAGCTGTTGCCGCGCCGCACCGGGACGGCATGCGTCCTGACCGGCTTGCCGGTATGCACGGCCCGGTAGATCGCCGTGCGCAATTCGGTGCGCAGTTCGGCCTGGGTGTTGTCCAGAAGATTGACCGACGGCGTGCCGCTGCCCGGCAGCAGGAACTTGCCGACATT
>JAQGMN010000196.1 GCA_028292345.1 Polaromonas sp.
CCGGCGGGGGCGAACTCCGGATCGCGCTTGCGCCAGCGCATCGACTGGTCGGGCAGCAGGGCCTCGATCTCGGCAAAGGTCTTGCCTTCGAAGTCGCCAAAGCCGCGCTCGCGCAGGCCGGTTTCAGCATTGACCGGCAGCCCGTGCATGCGCCCCAGGTATTGCGCCGTTTCCCAGGCGCGCACCAGGTCGCTGGCGTACACCGCCGTGATCGGCTCATGCTTGAGTGCCCGCGCCATGCGGGCGGCCTGCACGCGGCCGGTCTCGTTCAGTGGAATGTCCAGACTCCCCTGGATGCGGGTATCGACGTTCCAGGTGGTTTCGCCGTGGCGGATGGCAATGATGCGGGTCGGTTCAATCATGGGGAAAACGTGAGTTGACAGGGCATGCGAAGATTAACAGGCGCGTATGAAACAAGGCGGAAAGCACTGCAGCAAACGCTCTTCACCTGCAGGGGCCGCGGAACTGGCTTCGCCGGTCCGCAGGCGCAGCGGCCCCCTCGGGGGGCAGCGAACCACACGAAGTGGGGAGCGTGGGGGCCGCATTCATCGGGGAATTTGGACATTGATGCGGCGCGGCCCCGGCGGCGGTTGCGGAAAGCCCTGCAGTGCCGCGTCCAGCATGGCCGCCAGCACCGCAGGCGTCTCGTTCTGGATGCCGTCATTGGTGGCGCGGGTCTCAAAAACAACCTGGCTACTGCCCAGGTCGCGCACCAGCAGCGTCAGGTCGCGGTGGAAGTAGGGGCTCGGCGTTGGATAACCCAGCGGAAAGGACAGGCCGAAGGCCGCGCCCCGGTTGCCGCCGCCCAGAAAAACGCCGGGCATGCCGAATCCGAAGCCGTCATAGCCGGGGCCATAGGGCACGGGCTGGATCACCTGGGTGCTGACCCGCACCTGCACGCTAAAGCGCGCTGCCGCCGGGTTGAGTTCCATGCCGACCTTGGCCAGCGCAACGCGCGCCGCTTCCTCGACGCGGTCCTGGTAGGCGGCGCTCACCTGCTGCGACGGCAGGCGCTCGAAGCGGTAGGGCGTGCCGGGTCCGGGCGGCGGCGCATTCCAGCTGTGGAAGGCGGTGACGTTGTTTTCAACCAGTTGCAGCCCGGAACAGCCGGCCATGAAAAATCCCAGCCATGCGACTGAAAAAATAGCGGCAAGCACGCGTTTCATAAGGCCTCCTGTAGGGATGGATACAAAAAAACCGTCAGCTGGTCGTTTGCGGGCGGATGTCGATCACGGCGCGGCCCGGGGGCGCCATTTCCGTGAACTCCTCGGCGTCGAAGGCCTTGTCGCCTTCGGGGTCGGCCACGCCGGTGGTCTTGATGCCCTTGAAGTCATGGCGCTTGCTGTCCATCAGGTGCGACGGCACGATGTTCTGCAGCGCCGCGAACATGTTCTCGATGCGGCCGGGGTACTGCTTTTGCCAGTCGCGCAGCATGTTGCCGACCTGCTTGCGCTGCAGGTTTTCCTGGCTGCCGCACAGCGTGCACGGAATGATCGGGAAGTTCTGCACCTGCGCCCAGCGCGTCAGGTCTTTTTCGGTCACGTAGGCCATCGGGCGGATGACGATGTTCCTGCCGTCGTCGCTGACCAGCTTGGGCGGCATGCCCTTGAGCTTGGCGGCAAAGAACATGTTCAAGAAGAACGTTTGCAGCATGTCGTCGCGGTGGTGGCCCAGCGCGACCTTGGTTGCGCCCAGTTCGCCCGCCACGCGGTACAGGATGCCGCGCCGCAGCCGAGAGCACAGCGAGCACAGCGTCTTGCCCTCGGGAATCACCCGGGTGACGATGCTGTAGGTGTCCTGGTTCTCGATGTGGAACGGCACGCCCAGCTTTGACAGATAGTCCGGCAGCACCTGCTCGGGAAAGCCGGGCTGCTTCTGGTCGAGGTTGACGGCGACCAGCTCGAAATTGATCGGCGCGCGCTTTTGCAGCTTGAGCAGGATGTCCAGCATGGCATAGCTGTCCTTGCCGCCCGAGACGCACACCATGACCTTGTCGCCTTCCTCGATCATGTTGAAGTCGACAATCGCCCGCCCGACCTCGCGGCACAGGCGTTTTTCCAGCTTGTGGTCCTCGCGCTCGATCTTCATCGCGTTCTGCACGCGGGCCGAGGTTTCCCGCTGTTCGTCCATCCAGAGTGCGCTCATGTCGTTCCCCACTGTCCGGCCTCGACGCGGATGGCCACTTCGCAGTCGTCGAAAATTTCAAGTTTCGCAATCTTCACCCGCACGCCCAGCACGCCGGGCAGTTGCATCAGCCGGTGCGCGAGCTTGCCGATCAGGCTTTCCAGCAGGTTGGCATGCTCGGCGGTGCATTCGGTGATGACGATCTGGCGCACCTTGCGGTAGTCGAGCACATGGTGGATGTCGTCGTCATGGGGCAGCAGCGGCTGCGTGCCCAGGTTCAGTTCGGCATCGACCTGGATCGGCTGCGGCGCGTTTTTTTCGTGCTCCAAAATGCCCAGGTTGGCGTCAAAGCGCAAGCCGGTCAGGTGAAGGATTCGGGTTCCCCGGGTGTGGAGCATGGTGAAAGTCTGTAATAAAAGAAAAAGGGGGTCTGTCAGCCATTGCCGACTCTGGGTTGGATTTTGGCTGATGAAATGTTCACATCAGCGAAAAATCCCGCTCAAAGCGCATCAGGTGCTGGCCCCCGTCGACCAGCAGCGTCGTGCCGGTGATCGACGAATTTTCCAGCGCGAACTTCACCGCGCCCGCCACATCGGCCGGCGTGGACGAGCGGCCCAGCGGCGAGAGCCGGTGGCGCGCGGCGAACTTCTCGTCGCTCAGCAGGTGGCTGGTCAGCGTCAGCCCGGGCGCGACGCCGACGACCCGCACCTGCGGCGCCAGCGCCATCGCCAGCATGGTGCCGGCCGCTTCGAGCGCGGCCTTGGACAGCGTGTAGCTGAAGAAATCGGGGTTCTGGTTCCAGAGCTTCTGGTCCAGCAGGTTGACGACCGCGCCCGTGGTGCCCTGCGCTACCGCATGCGCATGCAGCGCCTGCGCCAGCAAAATGGGCGCGCCGGTGTTGCTGTGCAGGTGCTTGTCCAGTGCGGCAAAGCCAAAGGTTTCGGCGCTGTCGTGCTCGAAGGTCGAGGCGCTGTTGACCACCGCGTCGATGCGGCCGAAATGCGCGATGACGCGCGGCAGCAGGCCGCGCACCGCCGCTTCATTCGCCAAATCAGCATCAAAAGCGGCTGATCCGCTTGTCATGCGGTCGCAGTCAGCTACGGTTTTGATAGCGTCTGCTTGAGAGTTGCGGTAATGCACGGCCACCTGCCAGCCGCCGGCGGCCAGCGCCAGCGCGATTTCGCGTCCCAGCCGCAGGGCGGCGCCGGTCACAAGGACCACGGGTCGGGGCAGGGCAGGTGTCATGGGGCGGCGCAGGAGGTCGGTCAGGAAGGAGGCCGGCGGACCGGGGGAATCGCAGACAATCAGGCTTGGTGACAAACATGACGAATTCCTCTATTTTAACGACCCCCCTGCAGACGCTCATGGCCAGGGAGATTGACGCGGCCGGCGGCTGGCTGGGTTTTGATGCCTTCATGGCGCTGGCGCTCTACCAGCCGGGCCTGGGCTACTACGCCAGGGACTCGCTGAAATTCGGACGCATGCCTGCCGGCGCCCCTGCGGCCGATGGCGCGCAGGGCGGCGGCAGCGATTTCGTGACCGCGCCCGAGCTGTCGCCGCATTTCGGCCGGACGCTGGCGCGGCAGGTGGCCCAGGCGCTGCAGGCCTGCGGCACGGACGAAGTGTGGGAATTCGGCGCGGGCTCCGGCGCGCTGGCGCAGCAGGTGCTGGACACGCTGGGCGGCCAGGTGGCGCGCTACACGATCGTCGATCTCTCCGGCAGCTTGCGCGAACGCCAGCGCACGCGGCTGGCGGCGCACGCCGGCAAGGTGGCATGGGCGTCCGAACTGCCGGCGAAGATGCGCGGCGTGGTGCTGGGCAATGAAGTGCTCGATGCCATGCCGGTCAAACTGCTGGCCCGGCTGAACGGCGCCTGGCATGAGCGCGGCGTGGCCATGCACGAAGGGCGCCTGGCCTATGCCGACCGGCCGACCGATGCGCGGCCGCCGCTGGACATTGCCGGGCAACACGATTACGTCACCGAAATCCATCCGCAGGCCGAGGGTTTCGTCCGCACGCTGGCCGACCGGCTGGAGGCCGGCGCGGTGTTCCTGCTGGACTACGGCTTTCCGGAGCAGGAGTACTACCATCCGCAGCGCAGCATGGGCACGGTGATGTGCCACCGCGCGCACCTGGCCGACGCCGACCCGCTGCTTGACGTGGGCGAAAAGGACATCACTGCCCATGTCAACTTCACCGGCATTGCCCTGGCCGGGCAGGAGGCGGGGCTGGAGGTGCTGGGCTACACCAGCCAGGGGCGGTTCTTGCTCAACTGCGGCCTGCTGGACGGCCTGGACAGCGGCATCGACGCCGCCAGCCTGGCACGGCGCGTGATGGTGCAAAAGCTGGTCAACGAGCATGAAATGGGCGAGTTGTTCAAGGTGATCGCGTTCGGCGCCAAAGGCAGCCCTGTCTGGACCCCGATGGGATTTGCGGCCGGTGACCGCATGCACAAGCTGTAAGCTGCACCCCATGATCCGCTGGTTCATCGTCATTTTTCTTGCGCTGATGCTCATCAGCTGGGTGTCGCCGCTGCTGCAAAAACTCGGCTTCGGCAAGCTGCCGGGCGACCTGCGCTTTCGCCTGTTTGGCCGCGAATGGTTCATTCCGCTGACCACCACCATCTTGCTGAGCTTTGTCGCCAGCCTGGTCAGCCAGCTGATCTGATCCAACACCAAGGACACGCCCGCCATGAACGCTGCGTCACTTTCCCCGGCCATGCCGCCCGAACTTCGCCTGGCGGACGGCGCCGCGCCGGTGGCCTGCGTCGATATCGGCGGCACCAAGGTGGCCGTCAGCCTGGTGGACCACCGTGGCGCCCTGGGCCGGCGGGTCGAGCCGACGGCCAAGGAGGGCCCGCCCGATGCGCTCGCCCGGCAGGTGCTGCGCCTGATCGGCGCCAGCTGCCAGGCCGCCCGCATCGAGCCGCGTGACATCGCCGCCGTCGGGGTGGCCTCGTGCGGACCGTTCGTGCTGAACCGGGGCGCGGTCGAGCTGGCGTCGCCGAACATCTGCGGCGGCCTGGCAGGCAGCGGGCGCGGCCTGCCCAACGACTGGGCCACCGCCGAGCTCGAAGCGCCGCTGCGCCAGGCGTTTGCCCGGGTGCGGGTGGAAAACGACGGCATTGCCGCGCTGCAGGCCGAACGCCGCTGGGGCGCATTGCAGGGCCTGGACCACTGCGCCTACGTGACCTGGAGCACCGGCGTCGGCGTCGGCCTGTGCGTCGATGGCCGGGTGCTGCGCGGCAAGAACGGCAACGCCGGGCATGCCGGCCACATGTTCGTCAACGACAACCTGGACGCGCTGTGCGGCTGCGGCAACATCGGCGATGTCGAGGCGCTGGCGGCCGGCAACGCGCTGCCCCGCCGTTTTCCCGCCTATCCCGATGCCGCTACTGTTTTGATAGCTGCCCAGGCAGGCGATACCTGCGCGGAAGGCATTGTTGATGACATATGCCAGGCCATGGGGCGAATGCTCTACAACCTGGTCGTGACGCTGGACCTGCAGCGCATCAGCCTGGGCGGCAGCGTTTTCTGGCACCACCGCGATTATTTGCTGCCGCGCCTGCAGGCGCACATCCAGGGCAGGCTGCCGGCGCTGACCGATGGCTGCACGCTGGTGCCGGCCGGCTTGGGCGATCGGGTCGGCGACTTTGCGGCGCTGGCCCTGGTGGCTTGAGGCGGCCCGGCAAGCGGTTTCAGTCGGGCTCGCAGGCCGCCAGCGCCTCCAGGAAGGTTCTTCGCCACCAGTGCACGTCCTGGCTGCGCACGCGCTCGAGCAGTTGCTGATGGCGCCGCTGGCGCTCGACCAGCGGCATCTGCAGCGCCAGCTGGATGCTCTCGGCCGTGCCGTGCACGTCATACGGGTTGACCAGAATGGCTTCCCTGAGCTGCTCGGCCGCGCCGGCGAAGCGCGACAGCACCAGCACGCCCGGGTCGGCCGGGTCCTGCGCGACGATGAACTCCTTGGCCACCAGGTTCATGCCGTCGCGCAGCGGCGTGACCAGCGCCACGTCGGCCACCCGGTACAGCCCCGGCAGGCGCTTGCGGGCCACGTTGCGGTGGATGTAGCGCACCGGCATCCAGTCCAGCTCGCCATAGTCGCCGTTGATGGCGCCGCACAGGCTCTCCAGTTCCTGGCGCAGGCCGGCATAGGTGTCCAGCGCCTCGCGGCTGGGCGAGGCAATCTGGATCAGGGTCGAGCTGCGGATGTTTTCCGGGTAGTTCTTCAGCAGTTCGCGAAACGCCTTCATGCGCTGCGGCAGGCCCTTGGAATAGTCCAGCCGCTCCACGCCCAGCAGCAGGCGGCGGCGCGAATATTCGTTCTTCATGCGCTCGAACATGTCGCGCCCCTCCTTGGCATGCGTCAGCGCGGCGAACTCGTCCACGTCGATGCCGATGGGAAACGCCTGCGCCTGCACCTTGCGGCCGAAGGCGCGGAACTGGTGCTCGTCCAGCGTCTCGGCGCCGACTTCCTTGCCGACATAGCGGGCGAAATGCTCGACGTCCGACTGCGCCTGGAAGCCGACCAGGTCGTAGGCGAACAGCGAGCGGATCAGCCACTCGTGCTGCGGCACGGCCGCCAGGATCAGCGGCGGCGGCAGCGGAATGTGCAGGAAAAAGCCGATGCGGTTCTTGCAGCCCATGGCGCGCAGCTCGGCCGCCATGGGAATGAGGTGGTAGTCGTGCACCCAGATGATGTCGTCGGGCCGGATGAGCGGCATCAGCTTGCGCGCCATCAGCTGGTTGACACGGCGGTAGCCGCTGATGTCGCCCGAGTCGAAGTGCGCCAGGTCGAGCCGGTAGTGGAACACCGGCCACAGCACGCCGTTGCTGTAGCCCAGGTAGTAGCTGTCATGGTCTTCCCGGCACAGGTCCACGGTCGTCAGCGTCACATTGCCGGCCTGCTGGGTATGCACCTCGCCCCCGCC
>JAQGMN010000225.1 GCA_028292345.1 Polaromonas sp.
TGACCACTTCGAGCCCGAGGCACAGGTCGCGCGCATTGCCGTAGCGCAGCACCTGCGTGCCGCCGGCATTGGTTGCCAGGTTGCCGCCGATGGTGCAGCTGCCTTCGGCCGCCAGGCTCAGCGGAAACAGGAAGCCGGCTTTTTCGGCCGTCTGCTGCAGGTTCTGCAGGATGCAGCCGGCCTCGACGGTGACTGTCAGGTTGGCCGGGTCGAGGGCGCGCACCGCGTTCATGCGCTGCAGGCTCAGCACCACCTGCGTGCCCGATTCGTCGGGCACCGAGCCGACCGCCAGGCCGGTGTTGCCGCCCTGCGGCACCAGGCTGACGCCGGCGCTGGCGCAAGCCTTGACAATGGCCGCCACCTCATCGACGCTTGCCGGACGCACCACGGCCAGCGCCTTGCCCTGCGCGCGCTTGCGCCAGTCCTGGGTGTAGGCGCTCAGGTCGCCGCCCGTCAGGACGTGGGGCGCGCCGGTGATCTGGCGCAGGGTGTCGAGAAGCTCGGTGTGGGGGGTCATGGCGCGGCGTCGCCGGCAACGGCGGCGGAGGGCAGGTTTTTGAAGCGCAAGCGCACATGCTGCGCGCAGGCGATGAACAGCAGCAGGCACAGCAGCACCTCGACCATGGCCAGGTAGTTGCCCGGCGGGCGGTCGCTCCAGGCGCGCACCACGCCCTCGGTGAAGTACAGCCAGACCATCAGGCTGACCCAGCGGTAGGTGTACATGCGGTTCTTCCAGATGCCGGCCAGCGGAATCACCAGCGGCAGCACTTTCAGGGCCAGCAGCGAGCCGCCGGGGCGTATCGGCGCGAGCCACATTTCCCAGGCCAGGCCCAGCACAATCAGCCCGGCCAGGCTGCCCAGGGCCAGCAGGCGGGTCATTTCAATTTGGTTTGCTTTGTTCATTTGGGTCTTTGAGGGCAGTGGCATGATACCGGGGATGAAATTTCCGCCCTCGCTTGAGGCCTTGCTTGTCGATTTGTCCCATTTTCCGTGGCAGGGCACCGCCATCACCCTGCGCAACCGCTTCCGTGAGGACCGCATGGGGCTGACGGCCAGCAGCCTGACCTTCACCACATCCATCGCGCTGGTGCCTTTTTTCACCGTGGCGCTGGCCGTCTTCACCGCCTTCCCGATGTTTTCCACGCTGCAGGCGGCGCTGCAGGCCTGGCTCGTCAGGAGCCTGATTCCCGACAACATCTCGCGCCAGGTGCTGGGCTACCTGACGCAGTTCAGCGGCGAGGCCAGCAAGCTCGGCGGCGCGGGCCTGGCGGTGCTGCTGGTCACGGCGATTGCGCTGATCCTGACGATCGACCGCACGCTCAACAGCATCTGGCGCGTGCGCAAGCCCCGGCCGCTGGCGCAGCGGGTGCTGATCTACTGGGCGGCCGTCACGCTCGGGCCGCTGGTGCTGGGCGCCAGCCTGGCGGTGACGTCGTATGTGGTGTCGGCCTCCAGCGGCCTGGTCGGCGCCTTGCCGGTCAGCGTGCGCTTCGTGCTGGATGTGGCGCAGTTTTTCCTGGTGGCCGGCGCCATGGCCGCGCTCTACCGCTATGTGCCCAACACCTATGTCAAATGGGGCCATGCCTTTGCCGGCGGCCTGTTCGTGGCGGCGGGGCTGGAGATCGGCAAGAAAGTCCTGGGCGCCTACCTGACGGCGGTGCCGACCTATTCGCTGGTCTATGGCGCCTTTGCCGCGTTGCCGATCCTGCTGGTGTGGATTTATGTCTCGTGGGTGATCGTGCTGATGGGCGCGGTCATCACCGCCTACCTGCCCAGCCTGATGGCCGGCGTCTCCCGGCGCGGCAGCGCGCATGGCTGGCAGTTCCAGCTGGCCATCGAAGTGCTGCAGCATCTGCACCAGGCGCGTGGCACGGCGCGCATGGGCCTGGACATGGCCGAGCTCGGCGAATCGCTCGAAGTCGACGGGCTCCAGCTGGAGCCGGTGCTGGAAACGCTGGTGGAACTCGACTGGATCGGCCAGCTCAACGATGCCGAGGGAAACGCCGCGTCGCGCTACCTGCTGCTGGTCGATCCGGACCGCACGCCGCTGGCGCCGCTGATGCAGCGCTTGCTGCTCGACCGCGCGCCTTCCATCCATCATTTATGGGAAAAAGCCGGCTGGCGCATGCTGCGCCTGCGTGATGCGCTATGAAAACATGAGCATTCCGATTTTTTGCCTGAACTTCATTCCTACCCCGTTTTACGCATGAACGATTCATCTGCCGAACAGCCTGTGCCCGCAACCGACGTGACCTGGGTGGTCTGCCTGTGCGCCGACTGGTGCGGCCTGTGCCGCGACTATGCGGCGGTATTTGCGCAGATGGCCGCGCGCTATCCGGCGTTCCGCTTTGCCTGGCTGGACATTGAAGACCAGTCCGACCTGGTGGGCGACATCGACGTCGAAACCTTCCCGACGGTGCTGATGGCCGATGCGCAGGGCACGCGGTTTTTCGGTCCCCTGACGCCGCAGGCCCACACCCTGGCGCGGCTGCTCGATTCGCTGCAGGGCGCCAGCCTACAGGTGGCGCCGCTGGCGCCGGCGACACGGCAATTGCTGGGCGCCCTGCAGGCCGCGCCCGGCCACTGGGTCAAGGCTGCCGAGGTGTAATCCAAGGTAAGGCCGATATCCGATTGGCAGCAGGCCTTGCAGCGGGCCGGGGCCAGTGCTAAACCCTTGAGTGGCGAATCTGTTCACGCAACTGATCCGGGGAGCCGGTCGGTTTTGCTTTGTTGTGTTGTGCGCTGAGTGCATTTCGCCACAGAAGGAGACAGCCATGAAAAACCTGCAAACCGCGCAAATCGATGCACTCAGGAAAGGCGTTCAGGGAACCGTCATTCCCGCTGGCGATGCGGCCTACGACAGCGCCCGCCAGGTCTGGAACGCGATGGTCGACAAGCACCCGGCCGCCATCGTCCGCTGCGCCGGCACGGCCGACGTGGTCCATGCGGTGAATTTCGCCAGGGACCACGGTATGCCGCTGGCGGTTCGAGGCGGCGCGCACAACATTGCCGGCAGCGCGGTGTGCGACGACGGCATCGTCATCGACCTGTCGCAGATGAAGGCCGTGCAGGTCGATGCCCCGGCGCGGCGCGCCCGCGTCGAAGGCGGCGCGACGCTGGCCGATTTCGACGCGGCCGCCCAGGCGCACGGCCTGGCAACGCCGCTGGGCATCAATTCGACCACCGGCGTGGCCGGCCTGACGCTGGGCGGCGGCTTTGGCTGGCTCAGCCGCAAGTACGGCATGACCATCGACAACCTGGCGTCCGCCGAAGTGGTGACGGCCGCCGGCGAGGCGGTGCATGCCAGCGCCACCGAGCAGCCCGACCTGTTCTGGGCGCTGCGCGGCGGCAGCGGCAATTTTGGCGTGGTGACGCAGTTTGAATTCCGGCTGCATCCGGTCGGCCCCGAGGTGCTGGCCGGGCTGATCGTCT
>JAQGMN010000230.1 GCA_028292345.1 Polaromonas sp.
AGCGCTTCACCGGCGAGTCCTACCTGTTCAACTACGGCCTGCCGCATTTCTTCTTCCACACCACGACGGCCTATGCCATCCTGCGCCACAACGGCGTGGAAGTGGGCAAGAAGGACTACATCGGCTCATATTGAACTGCCCGTGCGCGGCATGGTCGGTGTTTCCTGCCCGCAAGCGGTTGCAGGGCCAAATCGGCTGTTTGCGCAGCAAGGGCGGGCGCCAGCTGCTATTTAATAAATAGCAAAACCGCTTTACGCCATGCGCCCCTTGTTCGGCACGACCTGGCAGCCCGTGATGCGCCAGGTCTTGTCCTTTTGCCGTTGCACGCTGTAGAGCGCGAGCCAGGCGGCGCCGCTCTCATCGGTCAGCTGCACCCGCTGGATCACCTGGCCGTGGTGCGCCTCGGGCTTGAGAAAAGCGGTGGAAGCGGGGCGGTAGATGGCCGGGTAGCTTTTGCGCACCAAGTCCATGAAACGGCTGGCCGTGCCGACGGCCTGGCGGACATTGGGCGCGGCGAAGGAAAACGCGGTGGCGGCATCGTCCCGGGCCAGCGCCTCCAGCTGCGCCTCGACCACGGTGCGCACGCCTTTTTCATCGGCCTCCGTCATGGCCCATGACGGCAGCGCCATTGCCAGCAAAAAGGCCGCTGCCAGGCAGCCTGCCCAGTGAGCCAGAAAAAAACGTGGGGAATGCAGGCTGTTTTTCATGGTGGTGCTTTCTGGTCAGGCCCCGGGAATGCAGTCATCACATCATGCCGCAAGCCTTGCCAAAAAGTACGCAGCCGTTTCGCAAACAGATTCAAGTCCGTGCAACTCGCGCCTGCGTCCTACCCGCTGCGCGGGCTGCAGGGCATGACCGGGCCGGACGCCGGTGTTAAAAAGGCGGCTTTCCTCCTCAACACCCCTATCGACATGGACAGCACCAGCAGCGCCGCATGGTATGCGCAACTCGCCAAACCCTTCTTTGCGCCGCCGGCCTGGATTTTCGGCCCGGTCTGGACCGTGCTGTACCTCGTCATTGCCATCAGTTTCGGCTTTGTGCTGGTGCAAACGCTCAGGCGGCGGCTGCCTTTTGCGGTCTTGCTGCCGTTCATCCTGAACCTGCTGTTCAATGCCGTCTACACGCCGATCCAGTTCGGCCTGCGCAACAACGGGCTGGCCAGTGTCGATATCTTGCTGGTGCTGGGCACGCTGCTCTGGGCCATGGCGGCCATCTGGCGTCGGGCGCGCTGGGTGGCGCTGGTGAACATTCCCTACCTGCTGTGGGTCGGGTTTGCGACGGTGCTGCAACTGAGCATCACCTGGCTGAACCGCTGAAAAAGCAGCTGAACCTGCAGTTGCCGCCAGCCATGAAGTCCCGGTTTTTCAGCGCCCGCCGCCTGCCCCGCGCGCTGTGGGCCGTGGCCGCGCTGGCCATTGCCGCCACCGCCGGCCAGGCGGCCTGGCGCATCAGGCAAGCCGCCGAACTGGCGCGCCAGAGCGAGCCGCTCCAGGCATCGCCCGTCGGCGCCACGGCCAGCCTGCTGATTGCCGGCGACAGCACGGCGGTCGGCACCGGCGCGACTTCCGCGGCCCACACCGTGGCCGGACTGATCGCCCGCCACCATCCCGGCTTGCGCATCGTCAACCGCGCCAGCGACGGTGCGCGGTTTGCCGACATCGCCCGCCAACTGGAAGGCGACGAGCGCTTCGACGCGGTGCTGGTGCTGGGCGGCGGCAACGACGTGATTCGCCTGACCGGCGAGGATGCGCTGGCCCAGGGCATTGGCAAAGCCGCGCAATTGGCTGCGGCTCGCGCGCCGCTGGTGGTCATGCTGCCGCCCGGCAATGTCGGGAATGCGCCTTTTTTCATGGCGCCGCTGTCCTGGCTGATGGCCAGGCGTTCCCGGACGCTGCACCGCCTGGTGCGCCAGGCCGCCGCAGACCACGGCGCACGCTATGTCAGCCTCTACAAGGACAAGGCCGACGACCCGTTCGCGCAGCGGCCCGATGAACTCAACGCACGCGACGGCCTGCACCCGAGCGACGCCGGCTACCGGCTGTGGTACGACGCGCTCAATGACCAGGCGGGGCTGGACAGCCGGCTGGCGACGCTGGCAGGCGTCTCGGGGGCGAACTAAAATCCCACCTTGTTGCGGCCATGACGACCCTGGCGGCCCGGACAGCGGCACTGTCCCGAACTTTCCTTTCACTTTTTTATTGGCAAACGCATGTCCCTCCAGATCATTGAAGCCAAGAGCGGCGAAGACCCCGTTGCCACCATTCTCATCATGCACGGGCTGGGCGCCGACGGACGCGACTTCGTGCCGATCGCCGAGCAGCTTGATTTGTCCAGCATCGGGCCGGTGCGGTTTTTGTTTCCCAGCGCGCCGCACATGCCGGTGACCATCAACGGCGGCTACACCATGCCGGCCTGGTACGACATTCTGGGCGCCGACCTGGTCAGCCGCCAGGACGAAGCCGGCATGCGCCAGACGCAGGCATCGATGGAAGCCATCATCGCCAACGAAAAAGCGCGCGGCATTCCGGCCAGGCGCATCGTCGTCGCCGGTTTCTCGCAGGGCTGCGCGATGGCCCTGATGGCCGGCTTGCGCCACGGCGAACGGCTGGCGGGCATAGCAGGCCTGTCGGGCTACCTGCCGCTGGCGGAAAAAACCGCCGCCGAAGGCAGCGCCGCCAACAAGGACGTGCCGATCTTCCTGGCCCATGGCTCGCGCGACGGCGTGGTCGCGCTGCCGCGCGCCCTGGCCACGCGCGATGCGCTGGCCGCGCTGGGC